>JAFGVF010000106.1 GCA_016938155.1 Candidatus Cloacimonadota bacterium | reverse complement strand
GAGTTATCTCAGATATTCGAGATTGTCCTGCGGGAGGTAATGACAAAATCGATCCCTGAAACAGATGGTAAACCGGATATCGCAAACTTCCTATCAATGTTGGAGAAATACGATGTTGTGCTCTTTGGCCCCGGACTCGGTGTTACCGACTACACTGCCGGTATCCTCGAAGAGCTTCTTGTGAAACTACCCCAAAAACTGATTATCGATGCGGATGGACTTAATATCTTAGCCAAGACTCCACATCTACTCAATCAATTGGCATATCGCGATATTCTACTCACTCCTCATGTTGGTGAATTCTCCCGTCTCAGCGGTTTGAGTATTGATACTATTGAAATGGATACCATGAAGGCTCTCGCTGATTTTATAAAAAAGTATAAAACAAAGGTACTCCTTAAAAGTGCTGTCACTATATATGCAGATGAAGCACACCATTATTTCAATACCACCGGTAACGATGGACTCTCCACCGGTGGCTCCGGCGATGTCCTTGCCGGAATTATTGTCTCTTTCGTTGGACAGGGATTACCTCTTGAGCATGCAGGAATTTCCGCTTCCTGGCTGTTAGGAATAACAGCCGAGAAACTTGCCCTGGAAAAGGGAACTCCTGCCATAACGCCAACAGATGTGATTGCGAGGTTGTTTAGTTAAAGCAGCAGAGTTTTAACACTCTCACTTGACCTACAGGGACAAACATGGACAAGAAGAGACAGCATCAATGGAGTTTGTCTGAGTGTAACGAAAACGGACTTCATTGAAGATACACAAACAGAATGGTTCTGCTATGCAAACCTGCATTTAAAGATGTGAAGCTGAAGCATCACTTCCAATGAGCATCCAATTCCATTTGTATCCCTGTTGGTTTCCTTTCCCCAATCTATGAAACTATAACGACCCTTTATGGAACCTATATCAGACACAATGACGACGCTTTGTTAACCCGTAGGCCTCCCGTTGGTCACCCGTTGAATCCTTCGAGTTATCCACAAGAGGTGGATAAGTGCCATTTGATTCTTAAAATCGTCTTATAAAGGGTTACTTAAAGGACGCTGATAGGGGCTGAAAAGACACTGAAAGAAACTGAACTTCGTAGGTGCGAGCTCTGCTGTCCGAAACACGAATGTCCCTCTTTTTACCACTCATTAAAACGAGAGCCAAATAATCCTTGACTCTCAGCAACTAAGTTAGGAATATTCCATTAATGATTACAGTAACGACAGGGGATAAAATGAAAAAGCTTTTCTTAATAACTTTGATACTTGCTTTACTGACAAGTATATTTGCCGTAGATCGTTTACCGAATGTGATGGTTACCGGATATTGGGAACCGACAGGTTCGATGGTGGCACAATTCAGTATTGACCCGGGACTAAACCCGGGAGGTTGGAATGGGGCAAACTGGAATAATCTGGGTTACAACATCTATTCTTTCTTTCCACCACCTGAGGTACGCGATTTTGAAGTAGATTATCAGGATACCTGGGAGGATTTCTGGGCGGTTGCCGATACCCTACATCCGATTGCAATCATCAGTTTCGGTGCCGGTAACGGACCCTGGGAGATTGAGACAATGTCCACCAATAACTCCTATTGGGTACCGGATGATGTTGCACCTTATCAGCCAACACCATCTCCACCGGACGATACAGTTCCGGCAGGATTTAACCGTTATGGTACACTACCCTTTGAAGCGATTGCAGATGCTGTTAACAACCAGACGAATATTAATGCTTGGGTGGACTGGAATGGTGACATGGGTAACTATTTGTGTGAGTTTATGGCTTATCTGGTGCTTTGGTACAAAGATTTGCACTCGGCGATAGATGATCCTTATCCCTGCTATGCATCGGGGTTCACACATGTTAATTCAGGAATTCCACTTGCCCAATGTGTTGAAGCAGCGGAAATTACTATTGAAACAGTCTTGATCAATATTAACCTCACTGTGAATGGAACGGTTAATTATGCAGGGGGAGATGTTACCGGTACAACGATTATGTTAGAGGGTAATACTTCTATGACAACTACAATAGAAGATAATAGCGGTGTGTTTACTTTTACGGGACTAACTTCCGGTAACTATACTGTAACTGCCTATCGGAATAGAATGCTGTTTACTACTCAAGAAGTCTATATTGACGGTAACAACACGGATATTCAACTTAATTTGATGGATATCATTTATCCAAATGAGTTCTCTGTTTGCTCGGAACCGGCAGCTGTACACACATTGAACACAGCAAATCCATGTAATGTAGCTCTTAGGATTAGACCTGAGGATTTACCTGAAATGCAGATGAAGATATTTACTGACATCTCTTTCTACCCACCGGTAACTACTGATAGTTGTGATGTTGCCGTGTTTATCTATGAATATCATAATGGATTGATGGTCCCGGGAAATCTGATTTATGAAGCCCCTGTTGAAATAACTCAAGCCGATACTTGGAACACTCATTATTTGGAATATCCCATTCTGATTGATGAAAATGAAGAGTACTTCATCGGTTATCGGGTAACAAATAATCAGACTAATCAAATTGCCTGGAAAGATTCAGGTCCGCAAGTCTTTGCCAATGGAACCTGGGCTTGCTTTGGAACTCAGTGGATGAATATGAGCTATCTACACGCAAACTGGATGCTTAAAGCAGGATATATGACTCCTCAACCGGTTGCAGTTTCTGAAGAAACATTGCCTGTTACTCAGTTGCATCTAAGTAACTATCCTAACCCTTTCAATCCTACTACAAACATACTCTTCTCTGTTGTAAACAGTGATATGCCTGTTTCTCTGAAAGTGTACGATGTGAAGGGCAGACTGGTAAACACACTTTTGCAGGAAAAGAGGGCAATCGGAGAATATAATGTCCCATTTAATGGTTGCGATGAAAGCAGAAAACCCCTTGCATCAGGTATTTACTTTATTAGTTTGATAAATGGAGATAACAGGCAAACACATAAGATAGTATTGATGAAATAGAAGAGGGAAGCCGAACTCCGATTCGGCTTATCAGACGGAGTCTGATGCAGTATTTGTATTATATTCTAACTTAGTTGAATATCTAAAGTT
>JAFGVF010000105.1 GCA_016938155.1 Candidatus Cloacimonadota bacterium | reverse complement strand
GATGTATTTACCTGCTTACAAATAGGAAAGATAATATAAAATAATTATATAACTAAGGAGCTCTAATGAAACAATTAATAGTTATCATATCTCTATTGATTTTCTGTAGTTTATCAGTTGTTTACGCACAATCACTCTCTTTGGCTGGTCCTGCAACAGGTGACCAGGATTGTATGTCCACCGGAGATTTAAGTAGTCAGATCATAAATACATACACTACTGAAGCATGGATTTATCCAACAGAATTAACTGGTGCAGGTACTGACCAGACCAGTTATGGATATACTGTAATGGCTTCCTCTTTTGCACAAGCTAGTGGTTATCCTCTCTGGATAACTGTTCGGGATTCAGAAGTGCGTGTTTGGACTTTTGAGAGTACCGCGACTTCCTTTCACGCAACAACAGGTGCAGGGATTGCCATTAATACATGGTCCCATATTGCTGTTAGTACTACTAAAGGTGGTACAACAACAGTCTATGTTAATGGAGTGAACAAACTGACTTATACAAACGATGGCGAAACAAACTGGAGTACAATACTTACAATTGGTGCTCTTCGCCCGGTACGACCAACTTCCAATATTCCTTTCATAGGTATGATAGATGAAGTCAGGGTATGGAATGATATTCGTACACAGGAAGAAATACAGGACAATATGTATAATGAGATAGATATCTCAGATGTGAATGCAAAGCAAGGATTAGTCGGCTATTGGTCTTTTAATGATGAAACAGACCCTACAGAAGACTTATCAGACAATAACAATAATGGTGATTTAATACAAGGAGCAGTGTTCGGAATTCAGAACCCAAATGTTGAACCACCTGTAATTCTTCCAGTTGAACTTTCTCTATTTGCTGCCATGGCCACAAATGACGGCTATGTAGGATTACGCTGGATTACTCAATCTGAAACCAATGTTGCCGGTTATTATGTATATCGTAGCATTGAGAGTGATATCGCTACTGCAATGCGAGTTAGTCCTTTGATACCCGCTCAAAATCAATCAACTGAAACTGAATATTATTTTGTGGATGAAGAAGTTATGCCAAATACCGAATACAATTTCTGGTTGCAGAATATTGATATATCCGGAAATATTGACTTTCATGGTCCAGTTTCGGTTTTTGTAAATGATTACGATGACAGTGATAATACACCCGAAACTCAACCTTTGATAGCAGGGATACAATCAATTTATCCCAATCCATTTAATCCGACAACAACTATAAGTTATCAACTTTCTAATGATTCTGATGTGCAAATCTTAATTTTCAATACTCTCGGTAAGCTTGTCCGGAGTTTTAATGAAGGACATAAAGCAAAGGGAACTTCAAAAGTTACATGGGATGGATTTGATGCTTCCGGTAATGCTTGTAGTTCAGGGATTTATTTTATCCAACTTATTGCTGATAATGATAGTTATATGAGTAAAGCCGTGATGATGAAATAAGTATTTCAAAAATCTTAACATCTACTAAAAACACCAAGCTTCGGCTTGGTGTTTTTCTTCTTACACTTCCAGAATTTATCCCTACGCATTTTTTCAGCAAAACGACCATATAAAACTTCTTAATCCCAACTCATCGATATCACACGATAAAAGAGAAAAGAAGGGAGTTTTTATGCAAACGAATTTGTTTCTACAGTTCTTTTTAACATCCATCCCCTTGCACTGCTCCTGCGGGTCTCTTGCGAGTCACATGCGGATATCTTGGGCAAAGGCGTAGGAGGATCGGGAGAGCAACAGTAGTTAATCCCGCCATGAATGGAAGGAGATGATTAGAATGATTCCGGTGAAATAGGCAAATCTTCTCATAGGTTTACCGTACTTCTCCCGTGGGTCTCCCGTGGCTTCCACGGTTGACCCACGGTTGACCCACGGTTGACCTATGGGTGGGGACTGCAAAATCAATGCAAGTCAATCAGTCCCATGTGTGAACACCAACTTAAGTTGAAGGCTAGGGAAGCACCTAATAAAATTTTCAGTATTATTGACTTTGTAGCAGATAAACTGGGGATAAAGGCGATGTGAAGAATGAACAGTCTCCTATTTCAGGGGATTTGCACGAAACAATTACTATTGACAAAACAAGTGATTATACGCATTAGATTCATTCCAATGTTTCGATATTTTGCAGAACCTTGATTAGGGTGATTTGAATAGAAATCGGGATGGAAGATTATGGGAGTATTAAAATTATATTTGAACTTGCAGCGTCGTAGAGCCTTTAGACAGATAATCCGGATGGATATGGGAATAGAGGCCGGCTTACTCATTTTGTTTGGTTTGTTCAGCTGTTTTTCATTTGTATTATTCCTGCATATTGCAAATTATCAGTATTTCTATCTAATCATTGTGCTTCAGTTTTTATTTAGTCTGAGTAGCTCTAAACATGTCGATTTCTTAAGATTCACTTATAACAAATCGGATTTTGTGAAGATAAGATTAGTAGAGAATATGCTTGTTTCGCTGCCATTTACCTGTATGTTAATTCTGAGTGGTAACTTCCTAACAGCAGCAATATTAGCTGGAAGTGCCGTATTCCTTGTATCAGTAAATCAGAAAATCCGAACTTCTTATGCCATACCGACACCCTTTTACAAGCATCCCTTTGAGTTTATAGTAGGATTCCGGATTTCGTTCATTCTGATTTTTCTTTGCTACTATCTTACTTTCATTGCTCTCGACTATAACAATTTCTATCTCGGTATATTTGTAATAGTCGCACTTTCAGTATTAAGCACAATATTTTACATAAAAGTCGAAGACACATATTTTGTTTGGATATATGCCTATAAGGCAAAAGGTTTTCTGATAAGGAAAGTAAAGACTGCGATAACTGCGTTCATAATCTTAAGCCTACCACCGATTTTAGTGTTACTTTTTATGAAACCTGAAAATATCTTAATAACTATTACTTTCGTGATGGGCACGATTGCTCTTGTAACTGCCGGTGTTTTAAGTAAATATGCCTCATTTCCAGAGGATATTTCTTTCAGGGATAGTATAATATTACTTCTATCAATGTTGTTCCCAGTCTTGCTTTTCTTCTCAGTACCACACTTTTATCTTAGGGCAAGAAAACAATTAATGGAGTTTCTAAATGATTGAGATTCGAAATCTAAGTAAAAATTATGGAAAAGTGAAAGCCCTTGATAAGATCTCAATTAATTTTGAGGAAGGTCTCGTTTACGGGATTATCGGATCCAATGGAGCTGGTAAGACTACTCTATTTGAGTGTATGGCAGGATTGATAAACTACTCTGGGGATATATCTTATCCGAAAACGGATATGAGGATTTATACAGGATTCCTTCCGACAGTACCAGACTTTCTTTCCCTGATAACTGCTAGAGAATATCTCCAACTGCTCTGTAATGCAAGAAGAATACCTAATCCTAACTTCCGGGAAAGTAACATTTTCGATTTACCTTTGAATCGTTTTATTTCTGCCTATTCAACAGGAATGAAAAAGAAACTGGCTTTTACCGGTATACTGATGCAGAAGAACGAGTTATACTTACTGGATGAACCGTTTAACGGAGTAGATTTACAAAGTAATATCATGCTCATTGAAATTATTCGCAGATTAAAACAAGCCAACAAAACAGTTATCATTTCCTCACATATTTTATCAGCTCTGTCTGAAGTTTGTGACAGATTCATCCTTTTAAAGAATGGAGCAGTCTATAGAGATGTTGATAAACAAGCTTTCCACCTGATTGAAAAAGAACTGATACAAACAGAAATCAGAGGTAGATTAAGCAAACTCGTTATCAAGTAGAAGCTTATACTACCCCAACATCTTTATATCTTGGT
>JAFGVF010000104.1 GCA_016938155.1 Candidatus Cloacimonadota bacterium | reverse complement strand
CCAATGAAGAGTAAAACTCACACTTCCGTTAGTGTTACCTGTCAGATTCCAGATTTTATTGATTGAAGTACTTGACCCGTAAGTCCCAACTTCACTTCGCAAGGTTAAAAGCAATGAGCTAACAGTACCTGCACCACTAAGGTCTATATCCCTTCCCGTAAGTCCGAGTGCATGACTGCCAAAACCCAAGCTGCCGGAAGTGAAGTTCAGATTAACCACAGAAGTGCTGTTTGGTAATTGATAAGTTAATCCAGCTCCAGGATTGACAACAAGGGTATTCATAGTCAGTGGCAATCCGGTAGGATTAGGAGAATCAACTGTAATTGTTGCATTATTACCAACATTACCGACAGCACCCGTCCCAGTTACGACTATCTCCGGAGAGCCGATAACTGTTCCGGATACACCGAAGTCATAATCGGTCATGGAAATCAATCCATCGGTTGCTGTTAAATTCCCTCCAATCAAAACATCACAATCGATTGAGACTCCTGAAGGATTATCGAATACAACATTGCCAAAAGAAAAGGCTGTTCCAGAAATACTCTGCTGAGTACTACCAATGAAATCTACATTACTTGATTCTGATACAGGTGTTCCACTGCTGTTATTGTTTATAAAGTCACCGGTTAGGCGTAATGATCCGTTGTCGGCAATAAAGCCTGTGCCTGAGGATTCGTAATCACCACCGGTAATAATTAGATATGCTCCGGATTGGATAACGAGATCGCCGGAATTGTTTATAATACCACCGGTTGAACGAGTATCACTTTTCGCATTAGTATTTCCCGGTGGAATAGCTCTGCTTAGTCGCACAATCCCTTTACTGTCGTGTCTATCAAGTGATATACTTCTGCTATGAGCTGACAATGACACTTGTAGCATCAGCAAAAGTATAAGAATTTGAGATGTTTTTTTCATGACCATCTCCAGATTAGTATTTGATGATATAATTAAGAACTATGTAGGGCTGCAGCACATTCATTGCTATTCCGTTGCCTGTACTTCCTGATGAAAACGAAGCAATATCCACTGTATGTGTATGTGCACCAGCATTACCGGAAGTGAATGATTCAATATCCAGTGTATGGGTATGAGAACCGGCTGAACTTGTTGTTCTTGTGGTCGTTGTCGTTGAATCGGAACCGACTGTTCTTTGATTGGCATCATCACTCAATTCGGAAGTGTTATAGCGGTCACTAACCGTGTGCGTATGACTACCATCTGTGCTAGTCGCTGTACTTGGTGGGTCAACTGAATGGGTATGGTTGCCATCTGAATCAGTTGCAGTACTTGGTGGATTTACCGAATGAGTATGTGCCGGCATTTCCGAAGAAGTAATTGTATGAGTACTTTCTCCGCCTGTCTCACCTAACACATCAAATGATGTATCAGTAGATAATCTGCCAACAGGTACTTTCCCTTGCAAATTGGGCAGATTAAAAGTCGTAGAGCCATTACCTGAGCCATAGGTTGTTCCGATTGCTGCAAACAGAGTAGCATAAGTCGTTCTGCTTACTGCGGCACCATTACAAAGAAGATATCCCGTGGGAGCTGAGTTACCTGCATATTGCTGAACAACACCAGCCGGAATTGAGTAATCACTGTGTGTATGATTTCCTGCAGCCACTTGAGTGGAGCCTGAACCAATATCTAAGGAAACTGTCGGATTACCGTTTACACCGTTGCCATTAGTAATACTGATACCGTTTCCGCTTGCCACAATTGTCCTACCGGCAACAGCTCCGGCTGCGGTTCTGGCTATTAGACCATTTGTTGCCAGATTGTGTAGAGCTAAAGCTTGTCCGGTAAGTCCCAATGTGCCTGTTGTTGTAATCGTACCACCCGTGATACCATTACCTGTTGCAATACTTGTAACCGTTCCACTTCCGTCTCCTGCTCCGATAGCAGTACGGAATTCGGCAGCTGTTAAAGTTGATACTGAATTGTCGGCATTAAATCTGAGGAACTTTACTGCTCCGGGATTGGACAACCTTAATAAATTGGCTCCAACTGTCGTTGAGCCATGAACAGAACCTGTTGTTGCCTGACTGTGTGCATAGGCTGTATTTCCGTAATCCCCTCTGAAAGCAGTTGTAGATGTTGTTCCTAAAGCAAGGTTATTACCAGTGTAATTCACAATATAAGGACTGGCAATTGTACCACTTCCCGTTACTGATATAAGTGTACCGGAATCTACTTTTGTCTCTGAACCGTCAGCAGAAGAGACATCCGTGATAAGTCTTTTCCAAACAGGAGAACCGGTTGTTCCTGAATTGTAATAATACCCAGGGGTCAAACCTGAGCCGGTTGTTGTGTTGAATACCAGTAATCCGGTGGCCGGACTGGAAATGGTTGCTGCATCACTAAGTCCTGTCAAGGCGACTCTTGGAGCAAGGAAGCCTTTGGAAGTTGATTTAACATCCAACATCGCAGACCCGTCAGGCTGTGAGCCATCGGCATTAACACCCACGCTTTGAGCAAATGCTGTTATATGCAGGGCAAGTAAAAGAATAAGTAACATCATTGTTTTCTTCATTGTTAACTCCTTTTTTTGTTTGTAGATTCTAATGGTTTGGTTTTATCGCTATGCTGAGACAGCAATTTCTCTCTAAGGGATTTTATCTCTTTCAAAGTACACTCACGCTCATTTTTTATGTACTTTCGGAGAATATTGTTAAATGTTCCGTCTCTGTGGAGGATCACAAAACCGAAGACTCCGGTTCCTTTATCATCCATTGCAATTTCTACAACATTGCTGATGACATCTTGACTTTTCATGATTCGTTGTTTTCGTTTCATACTTGGGATAATGGGATTTATGAGCCAAAAGCAGGGAAAAGTAATCTTTCTGTATTTACTTTTATATCAATACTTTAGCATTATACCGAATTTGCATATCTGACACTTTATTGCATTTCAGATGAATTGTGAAATTTCTTTTTGCAATTTTATCAGTGTTTGTAAGAAGCCTGCAACCTTATAAATCATGAGCAAAGTAACTTAAATGAATGGAAAAAGAATGCAGAGTAATGTGGCTTAAGATATAATGTCTCTATTTAGTCTGCCTGACAGTATTAGTGAGAACTTTTAGTAGCCTTTTTTGTATAGTTTTGAAGACAGTATTTTGCAATACGACGAGTAAGGGTAGATTCGGTCATTTTCAATAATTTTGCTGCATCTTTTTGTTTTCCGGAAGTTTTAACAAGAGCTTTAATAATTAACTCCCGTTCATCAGGTTGATTTGACATGCCTGATTTAAAAGAATCCGATGCTTGCCTGAGGAAACTCAAAACTGTTTCATCCCAATAGCTTTTATCCGAAAGAATAAACAGTCTTTCAATGATGTTCTTCAGTTCTCGAACATTACCCGGAAAATCATGTTTTCTCAGTCTTTCATAGAATGATCGTTCAATCACGGGTTTCTCAACTTTCATCTCTTTGCAATGTAATTCAATGAAATGTTGAACTAATGGCTCAATATCATCAAGCCTATCCCGAAGAGGCGGGATTACTATTTCTATCATGTTGAGTCTGTGAAAGAGGTCAAGGCGGAATTCATTGTTCTTCATTTGTTCGTAAATATCTCTGTTAGAAGAGGAGATAATCCGGCTGTCAAAGGAAGATTCTTCAGAACTTCCGACAGGTAAAACTTTCTTTGTTTCAATCGCTCGTAATAATTTTGCTTGTAATTCAAAAGGCATTTCGGTGATTTCATCCAGAAACAGCGTTCCCTTGTTAGCTCTTATGAACACACCCTTTGTATCGTTTACGGCACCTGTGAAAGCACCTTTCTTATGACCGAATAATTCACTCTCTATTAAACCGGTTGAAATAGCAGAACAATTCACAGGGACAAAGGCGTAATTCTTTCGGATGCTGTTTGTATGAATGATATGAGCTAATATCTCTTTTCCCGTCCCTGATTCACCAACTATAAAAACACTTGCATTAGGGTGTTGTGCAGCTGACATAGCATAGTTTAGTACCTGTTTAAATGCTTCGCTCTTTCCCACGAAATTTGGAGTATTCAACCCTGTGCATTTAGATAGTATTGCGTCATTGTCCTTCTTAACCTGATCATATTTAAGTGATAATTCTTTGATAATACTATCATGGTAATTTGCTTTTTCATTTCTGATTGAAATTATGTAATTGAGATTGGTTTTATGTATATCTTTATGAACTGAAATACTGCGTTTATAATCTCCCTTCATCTCATGAATTAAAGCTATATTTTCTTTTGCAGTAATTACACTGGCGTAATTCTTATTCTTCTCAAAGTATTTTATGGCTTTCTTCAAGATTGGCATAGCCTCATCAAATCGATGCAACCTGATGAGTGCCTGAGCTTTATTGATACTCACTCTAAATTGAATATCCGGTTTATCTATCTTGTTAGCAATCTCTTCTGCTTTTTGCATATACTCAATTGATTTCTCTGTTTCCCTCAACATTCCATGACTTACCGCCAGATTATTGTATATATCAAGATAAAATTGCAGTTGATTAAATCTTACTGATTCAGCTACGGTTAGACATTTATTGTATCGCTCAATTGATTTCTCAAATTGTTGTTGTTTGGTCGCCAATATTCCGTAAGTGAACATCATCAAAATCATTTGCGGGTAATAATTCTCCTCTCGACAAATCTTCAAACCATCCTCCAACAACTCCTCAGCCAAATTAAACCTTTCTAGTAGGATGTAAGTAGAGCATAGATTATTGAGGATTCTTAGATGTATAAAATAATACTCCGGTTGCTTACTCATTGCTAAAGCAGAGGTTAAGCACCTGATTACCTTCTCATGGTTATTCTGTTCATGATAAAGTGTAGATAGATTTGTCAAAGTGTTTATCGTTGAAAGTGATACTGGTAATTCATTGTGGAGACTTATTGCTTTTTGTAAGTAATCGATGGCATTTTTTTCATCTTTCAAGCAACGATAATAATAACCCCAAGAATTATAAACACTTTCCATTAGCATCAGATCACCCGATTCTCTCGCATATATCTCTGCGAGTTCAAGACAAGGTTTCACTTTCTCTTTTGCCTCATCATTATTGTAACATTTTGATAACAACAGATTGATATGCACCAGATAGTAATAATCTTTCTCCAAT
>JAFGVF010000103.1 GCA_016938155.1 Candidatus Cloacimonadota bacterium | reverse complement strand
GAAGATGTCAGAACCCGGTATAATCAGGGATTTCCGTGTTGTAAGCATGACTTTTAGTCCGTTTACCTACAATCCAAGTACCCGTACTTTGGAAGTTACCGACAATATCACCTACAGAGTAAGCTATAACAATGCACCCGGAATTAATGAGATGGATGCACCGGAGATGTATTCACCGAGCTTCATGCCTCTTTACAGGTCTTTGATCAGTAATCTGGACGAAGTGATGGATAGAAACATGCCCTTGCACAACAAGCGTCTTTTGATTATTTACGGTGCAAGTACAGATCAGCAGTATTTAGATAAACTTGATGAGTTTATTACCTGGAAGAAACAAAAGGGTTACAAAGTAACTTCTGCATCCACCGATGCAACCGGGACAACCACAACTGCTGTGAAAGCTTATATTCAAAGTAAATACAACAACATTTATACCCGTCCAGAGTATATTCTTTTAATCGGAGATGCCACCGGTGCCCTGCATATCGACTGTAACTCCGTGGGTGGAGGTTCATCGGATTATCCTTACACCCAGCTTGCAGGTACAGATACGATGGGTGATGTTTTTATCGGTCGTATGCCGGCTGAAACAGTTACGCATTTCCTGACCATGGCGAATAAGGTTTTCACTTATGAACGCGATACTGTTCCTATGCCGGATGCCTGGTATAATCACATGTTACTCGTTGGAGACCCGACTCACTCAGGAATTTCAACCCAATATGTTTGCAGATTCATGAAATGGGCTTCTCTAAACATTAACCCGAATTATACTTTCACCGAACTGACAGGTAATGCAACCGCCATGACTGCTGATATTAATACAGGTGCCTCTTTCTTTGTTTATCGTGGCTATATCGGTATGAGCGGATGGGATGGACCACCTTCAGAATCATCATTTACTAATGGCAATAAGATGCCTCATTGCATTATCAATACATGTGCCACAGGAAGCTTCGACGGTACAGATGTGACTGACAGTATTGTCCGTTACGGCTCGCCTGCTCTGCCAAAAGGTGCTATCACAGCAATCGGAATGGCAACTGCCGGAACACATACTTTGATGAATAATGTGCTTTCTTCCCAAACAATCGACGGTATCTTCAACTGGGGCATGAGAGACATGAGTGCTCCGCTTCTTACTGCTAAATTGATGTTGTACATGATTTACAACGACTTTCTACCCAGTTATGCCGTGAATTTCCCGGGGTGGTGCAATCTGATGGGTGACCCAACAGTTGAAGTATTTATCGGTACCCCTCAGGCTATCAATGTTGATTACCCCGCAACCGTCTTCCCGGGACAAACCTGTTATCCTGTTCAGGCTCTAACTACTGACGGCAATCCTCTGGAAGGTGCAGTTGTTACTATAGTTAATGATGAATTACATCTCGTAATGGAAACAGATGCAAACGGTAACGCTGTATTTGAACTCCCCGGTGATTTAGAAAATAATGAGAGCTTTGTTGTCACTATTTCTAAACATGACCATATCCCTGTTTATGATACAATACAGGTTTTAGCCAACAATGGCATACTGGTGAGCAATGCTGTTTACTTAGATGCAATGGGCGGGAACAATAACGGAAACCCGGATGCCGGAGAAACCTTATCAGTTAATGTTACTCTTACCAACCCAGGGACATCTGCCATTATCGGTGCAGGTGTCGAGATGACCTCCGTTGACCCTTATATCACAATTCTGCAAGCTAATGCCAATTATGGCGATATTCCTGCAAACGGATCAGCAACCAATGATGTTGCTTATCAGTTAAGCATCGCAGGGAATACACCTCCAGATTATATGGCTGCAGTAAAGCTTGAAGTTGCCGGACAGAATTATTCGACTTATCTTGGAATTGATATCCATAATGCAGATATCAATATAGATAGCTACCAACTTTACGATGACAATGGGATACTGGAACCCGGAGAAACAACCTGGTTTAGCCTTAGTCTTGTTAATAACGGGACACATGGAGTATCGGGAATTACTGCCGAATTGTCCTGTGACTCTCACCTTATTTACTTCAATGATGACACTGCCTTTTATGGTAATGCCATGCCGGGAAGCGTTATCACCAACATTACGGACGGGTTATCAATAAGTGCCAGAGACCAGTTGCTGACAGGTACGAATGTAGAAGTGATTGTTCATCTCTTCAATGATAACGGTTTCAGTGAGTATGAGAAATTCTACATCCCGACCGGTGTGCCTAATATATCACATCCTACGGGACCTGATGCCTTCGGACATTACATCTATCACAGCAGTGATACCAATTGGCCTGATGCACCGGTATATAATTGGATAGGTATTGCACCCGCAGAAGGTGGACAGGGAACACAGTTCACAAGTATATCCGATAGCGGAACTGATGGCGGAGATGGTGATGTAAACGGTGCCGATACTATTGATAATACAAACCTTCCTTTTACATTTACTTTCTACGGAAGGGATTATGATGAAGTATATGTTTGTTCCAATGGATTCATGACTTTTATCCCTACTGAGATTGGTACTTTCAGAAACTTCCCGATCCCCGGACCAATGTGTCCTGACCCGTTAGTTGCACCTTTCTGGGATGATATGTATTTCCAAAATGGTTCCGGTGGCGGAATATTCCATTGGTATGATTCCGCTAATCATCTGTTTGTAATTGAGTGGTATAATGCAAAGAATGGCTTTAATGCTTCTTATACAGAACAATTTCAAGTGATTCTTTATGACCCTGAGTATTATCCGACCTCCACAGGCGACGGAATGATAAAATTCCAATATCATACTTTTAATGACATTGATGCCGGAAACACATCTTCATATCCGCCTTTAACAGGTCAATACAGTACTGTCGGAATAAGTGATCATACCGGAACTGATGGAATTCAATATCTGTTTGACCAGGATTACGGTTCAACTTCTCAGATGATAACCAATGGTACTGCATTGTTAATCACCGGTGCTCCTTATCTTGATGTTTCTCCTATTCTGTCGATAAACAATATCAGTTATGTCGAAAGCAATGGAGATGGATTCATCGAGCCGGGAGAAACAGTTAACCTCACTATTTCTCTTTATAACAGTGGATTAACCGCTGCTGAAGAAGTTACAGCCTTATTAAACTGCACCGATTCAAATGTGAGTGTTCTGAATGGAATGAGCAGCTACACAATAATTCCTAACGATGGAGTGGGAGAAAACGAAATAAGCTTCGATATTCAAGTCTCTCCATCAGCCCCGACTGAATATACAGTGCCGTTTACTCTAACCCTTACAGATGGCGAAAACATTTGGGAGTTAAATGATTCGTTCTATGTTCGTGCCCCATCAATCGAGCTAAACTTCCTGTTCTATAGTGATTATGAAACAGGGAACGGTGATGGATTACCGAATTCTCCCGAACAGTTATACATGATTGTCGATTATGCAAATCCGGGATCTGTTGAGATATATGATGTCCAAGCAGATTTAACAAGCAGTACACCTGGTGTTGTTATTGATAACGGTCAGCAGGTTATTAATCGGATACCTGCCTTCAGTTCGATACAGGTTTGGTATCCTGTATCTATTCCATCAGGTTTGACTCAAGGTAATCAACTTCAATTCACAGCTGCTTATCAGACTGATTTGATACCTCAGGAAACACATAATTTCAGTCTTAGTATTGGTATCCATGAAGATATTAGTCCTGTGGAAGTTATTAACGGAACAGTCAGCGTCGATAATGGTACTCCCGACCTTAGCAATTGTATTGTAAAAACCAACAGTATCTTTAATGCTGCGGTTGCAGGAGACGGCTCCTATAAACTGTTTGTTGAGGAAGATACATTTACCCACTCAACTGACATGCCCCATTATGGACCTTCAGTGCTTAATAATGTCGTTGTAGATGGTGCAAATCAGGTTCTTACAGGTATTGATTTTGAACTTGAAATGTTACCTGAGCCGACAGCTCTTGTTGCTTCCTATGAAGCACCAATGATTACGGTTGAATGGGAAGACCCTGTAAACAGTAGTTTTGATGTAATCGGTTATAATGTCTATGGTAGAATCAATGATGGAGAATACTCCCTTCTTGTCTATGTGGATGATGAAGAGTATTCGGAAGCTATTGAAGATAACAATGATTACTATTATTACATTGAAGCAGTGTACAATGAAGGTGTAAGTATCCCTTCTGAAGAGTTACTTTTCAATGTAACCGGAAACACGCAGGATGATGTTGCTCCAATTGTAACTGAACTTTATGGCAACTATCCGAATCCATTTAATCCTGTTACGAATATCTCCTATTCACTTGCCGTTGCCGGTAATGTTAAGATAGATATTTATAATATCCGCGGTCAACATGTACGCTCCCTGATAAATGAAACCCAAACTGTTGGGAAACATGTTATCCAGTGGAATGGTAAAGACAATAATGATGGTGATTGTGCCACAGGCTTGTATATGTACCGTTTCCAAACCAAGGGAGTCGATACAATAAAGAAAGCAATGTTACTTAAATAACGAATAAAACAGCTCATTTAAAGCCCTGTTACGCGACAGGGCTTTTTTTATTATTTCAAAGAGAACACTTTATAATTGACAACAATTTGTTCATCCTCTATTTAGTAATGGAATAACAGCTAATTGAAAAACAATGAATGTTATTCATAAAAGGACTGAATATGATTCTGCATCACGAATTTGTTGAAACAGCTAAGAAATACGGCAATAAAATTGCTATCGTCGATACGGCAACCAAGACTTCTTATAGTTATAACAGACTGCTGATAGCTT
>JAFGVF010000102.1 GCA_016938155.1 Candidatus Cloacimonadota bacterium | reverse complement strand
TTGGAATTGTGGATAGTTTACCGTGTTCAGATGTTTATAATCAGCTCGAAGCCACTTTAATTCCTGTCTCTAATGAACTTATACATCATGACCAGATTATCGAGTATGTTCCGGTTTCATTTGTCGGTTGTGAAAATGTGTTCAGTTTTGAGCTAACCGTGAATTATGACTCCAGATACATTGTTTACAATGATGTGGTGCTGGAAAACCTGCCGGATTCATGGCAATTCAGTAAAGCGGAGAGGCATGGTCAGATTAGTATTGCAGCTGCAGGGAGTGAGCAACTCCCGGGAGACATTACGCTCGGAGATATACTATTTAATACCGTTGAGAATTCCTTGTTAGATTCTACATTTGTCAATATAGTTAACCTTAAGGTGAATGAGCAGGAGCTTTCTTTCTATGAGCCTTTATGCTCCATTTACAGCAGTACGGCAAATAATGAGAATATTGAAGAAGTTCCAATGATTTTTACGCATTATCCAAATCCTTTTAGTGTTACTCGGGACAAGAAATTAACCTTTGTTATCTCCTCTAAAGATGTTGAGCTTAATCCTTGCCTAAAGATTTTCAATATCAAGGGGCAACTAATCAAGAAGATTGATTGTGATGTTTTAAACCCCGGCATAAATTCTATAATGTGGGATGGTATGACTGAATCAGGCTCTAAAGCATCTTCAGGTATATACTTCTATAAATATTCAGCTGAAACAAGAAGTCGAATCGGAAAGCTGTTAATAGTAAAATAATGAATTTAATATACATAGAAAGGCAGGTTCTAACCTGCCTTTTTCATAAGAAATTGATTCGATTCTAATGAAACGTTGCTTGATTTAGATTGATGAATATTTAAGAGAGAATTCGAATATTAATTATTCTTTGCTTGACTCACCTATCAATAACTGAATGTATTGATTTATGCAAAAAAAAGATACTACGAAATCTAATCAATCCTTTCATATTGAATTAGAGCAAATATTGGCTAAGTGCAAGGAAACGGATAGCTCCATTACCGCAGATTGCGTGGAGTGTTTAAAGACTATTGAAAATGCAATTAACGATGCAAAGAAAACCGGTTTAGTATATGAACAAATAGCACTATTACATAAATTAATGAGATGTTATGCAATTACCGGCAACAAGAAGAGGATAGAGAACGCAGCTTTATCAATTATCAAGTTATCTGAAAACACAACAGATTACAAGTTTTTAATCAGAGTCCACAGTGCTCTAGCAAGGAATTACTGGGAGTCTTCAGATTTTGAAAATGCAATAAAGCATGATTATATAGCTTTAGATTTGAGCAATAAGAATGAAGATTGGACTGTCTACGGAGGCAGTTGCCTCAACATCAGCTCCTATTTGAAAATGAAAGGAGATTTTGTCGGTGCAATTGATTATGCTGAAAAAGCGAAAAATTGCTATAACAAAATCAACGATAAGCCTATGGTTCTCACTGCCATATGCAATAAAGGTATGATTCTTTTTTCTCAGGGTTATTTTCAAAGAGCTATTGATATTATTGATAGCATAAATCCGGAAGCCGAGTTATTAAAAATGGATTCACAGCTTTATTATAACTATCTAACTTTATCTACTTGTTACTATAGACTTAATGACTTGGAAAAGGCTATAAACTATTCACTTAAAGCTATTAATATATGTGAAACATCAAGCAAGCCCTTGGATATCGGGCAACTCTACAGCAATCTTGGTGCTTATTATCGTAAGTTCGGGAATCTTGAATTAGCTGAGAATTATTTGCTAAAAGCTTTAAAAGTGTATCAAGCAAATAATGATAAAAGAGGGATTTCAAGAGTCTTCAACAATCTTGGCACTATCTCCCATGATAAGAATGATTTTCATACTGCTCTTAGTCATTTTGTTAAGGCAATGAATATTATGAAAGAGCTGGGGAATACACTTGCAATTCCACCATTGTGCATGAATATTGGCTCTGTATATGCTAACGAGTTCAAAGATTACGATGAAGCATTAAAAAATTATCGCATCGGTCTTGATATAGCCAAGAAAATTGATGATAGATTCAACTTAGTTGAATTGAAAATAAGCATTGCAACGGCTCTTCTGTTAAAAGAAGACCATAATGAAGCTCTTAAAACCTTGACTGAAGCGGAAATTATTGCACAAACAAATCACTATTCTGATTCTCTGGGGAAGATACTCAAACTATATATAGAAATATATTCTAAGACAAAAGATGATAAGAATCTGATTAGCTGTTTGAAGTCTTATATTGATTGGAAAGAAGAAAGCCATAAGTCCTTAGTTACAGAGAAGATTGCCGAAATGCAAGCTAAATTTGAGACTGAGCAAAAGACAAAAGAAGCAGAGTTATATCGTCAGAAAAATTTGGAATTAGAAGAAAAGAACAGAGAAATAGAAAACCAGAAAGAGCAACTCCAAGATACCCTGGATAAACTTCACAACAGCGAAATCCGCTACAACTTCGTTGCGGAGGAGTATGTTGAGAAGGTTCGGTCAACCCTCATCGGTAAAAGTAAAGTAATTCAAAGCATCGTTAACATGATAACCTTAGTAGCTCGTTCTGAAAATACAAATGTCTTAATCACAGGTGAAACCGGTACAGGTAAGGAGATTGTTGCCCGTAATATTCATTCTATGAGCAATAGGGGCAGACAACATTTCTATGCGGTAAATTGCTCTGCAGTAACTGACACCCTTTTTGAAAGTCAGTTCTTCGGGCACGAGAAGGATGCTTTCACCGGGGCTAATAGCACGAAAATCGGCTGGTTTGAAATATCCGATAAAAGCACTCTGTTTCTTGATGAAATCGGAACCCTTTCTCACGACCAGCAGGCAAAGCTGCTAAGAGTACTTGAAGAAAGACAGATTGTCAGGGTTGGCTCTCATAAAGAAATCCCGATTGATGTACGGATTATCAGTGCAACTAATGCCAACCTTGTGGATAAGGTTAATCAGGAGGAGTTTAGAAGAGATTTATATCATCGCCTTGCTGTTTTCGTTATCAATATCCCTCCTCTGAGAGAGAGGAAAGATGAAATTCCTCCATTAATGGAACATTTTGTGGGTCTTGCTTCCAATTCCCTGAATAAAAAGATAAGTAAAATAGAGAAAAATATCATTACTGCTTTGATGGATTATGACTTCCCTGGCAATGTACGCGAACTTAGAAATATGGTTGAAAGAGCTGTTTTAGTTACAGACAGCTCAACATTAAGATTGAAAGATTTTCTTATTCCTTTTGAAAGCGGGGAATCAACTCTCAAGGATAGTTGGTTATCTTTGGCGGATATGGAAAAGGATCTGATAATAAAAGCCTTGAGAAATACTGGTTTTAATCGAGCAAAAGCCGCTGTTCTGTTAAATGTTAACCGTAAGATTGTGGAAAGGAAAGTCATTAAGTACGGGATAACCGAAAAAGATATGTAACGGACAAAAGTGTCCCTCCTTTTTTTCTAAATACTAATCTCTATTCTTTTTTTCTTCCAACTGTACCTGACTACTGGTATAAGTCATTGTTATATCAATTCTTCAGCTATCATTCCCCAATGGACACTCCATGGACTTCCGATGCCAGCCATAGGTTATCCATTGATTGTCCATGGGTAGGGCATTGGTTTTCCATGGATAGATATAATTGATTAGGTAGAGTTATAAAGGGGAATTACAAAGGAATTGTGAAGAAAGGACAAAAGTGTCCTTTAATGCATATTCTGTTAGTAAATAATCAAATACAGCTTTCACATGTCATATCACTATATTTCAGAAAGCACTAATAAGGACAAAAGTGTCCTCTCTTGAGCAAAATAATAGCAGTCCCTCGAGAGCTAAATTACTCTAATGTATTGGTTATAAGAGAGTTAGGTTCTATGGAACGATTGTTGCAATTATAGCAATTGAGGTGAAAATGAATATTGTTTTGAGCGAGTTTTATGATACTGATCTCTCATTTCTAAAGTGGTTAACCGGGTTTTCAGAGGTAAGTATGTACCTTTCGGTTTCTCAGGAAGATACATTGAGATTATTGCGTCTTATAAAACCGGAAGTGTTAATTATCAGCAAAAAAGGGGAGAATGAATCTAATGTAATCAAACGACTTAAAGATGATTTCCCTGGAACAGGAATGTATTGTTATACAAAGTCTTCCGGCAATGAAGTATTGGAAGATATCAAGAATAATGAATGCTTTCCTGTTGAGGTTATGATGAAGAAGATTATCAAAATATAAAAAAGTAGAAGGAGGATTGAAATGTCTAAGAAGTTTATTTTACTTATAATGATTCTGGGAATAGTGTTTTTTATTTATGCCGAGTTCCCGGGTAGTTGTCTTCACTTTGAACAAGGAGATTATGTAACCGGAACAGGTATTGAATCCCCTTTATCAAATGTTTCAATTGAAGCATGGATAAAACATGATGATGAATTTGGGGGTAACCAGCGATATGTAACTTTAAAGAATGAAACTGCTGTGTTAAGAGCAGAGAACACAAACCTGAAATTCTATGTTAAACAAATTAACAACTCAATAGCAGCTGTCTCTGTACCGAATGTATTGGTGCCTAATGAATGGATGCATGTCGCAGGAACATACAATGGGTCAATTTTAAACCTTTATCTAAACGGGCAACTTATAGGTTCAAATGTCGCAATAACAGGTGGATTGGCTGTAACAACAGGGTCTTTTGATTTCTCATCCGGCAGTGAATCGTTAAAAGGTTGCATTGATGAAGTTAAAGTATGGAATACTGTACGAACCATATCAGAAATTAGAAGCAACAGATTTATTGAGCTTACAGGCAGTGAGCCGGGATTAATTGCCTATTGGAGCTTAAATACAATTAGTGGAACAGAATTCAGTGATCAAACAGGTAATACAATCGGGCATTTCGTCAATATGGATACAAATGCTATCATTGATTCTACTGTTCCTGTTATATCCTCGGAACCTGGAGAAGCAATTTATTTCGATGGAACCGATGACTACCTCCAGATGCAAACAAGAATTGGTTTACCTGTTTACAATTCAGGTATAGGGAATGCATATTCAATTTCGATGTGGATTAAAGGAGAACCGGGTCAGTCATGGAAGACAATATATGCTGAACAGAATCCATCTGTATTATCTCAAGGATTTAAAATGACAACATATCCTAACAGCTCAAAGATTTTTATCGATATTAGACCTGATCACGATTCTTTCTGGCTCATGATGGGTTCTACATCTGCTGTATTAGATAATACCTGGCACCAGATTACCTGGGTCGATGATAATGGTAATGCTACTTTATATGTTGATGGTATACAGGATGCTTCTGATTTCTCTTATACTCCCGGCACATTATCTTTAACTGAGGCTAATTTTGGAGCACGGAATAACTACGAAGGAAATATGGGAAGTTTTTTCTCAGGTCGTTTAGATGAAGTAAGCTTCTGGAACACAGCTTTAAATATTGATCAAGTAAACTTAATTAAACACTCCACCTTGAATGGAAATGAAGCAGGTTTGGTAGCCTACTATCAATTCAATGAAAGCGAAGGAGATATTGTATATGATTTTGCTAGTCGAAATAATGGAATTCTCAATAACATGACTTTCGCAAACAGAGTTCAATCGGATATTCTAATTGGGCCCATATTCAGTGGTGACATTACAGATAATACCGTTTGGGATTATGAACGGCTCTATGTTGTGTCTGATGTAAATATAAGCAATAATGCAACTCTGACAATTACACCCGGCACTACGGTATATTTTGATCCAGCTTGTAAACTATCAGTTCAGTATGGTAGTATTCAAGCAGTCGGAACAAGTGGAAATCCGATTGTTTTAACAGGTCAGGAAGCAAATGGATGGCATGGAATAAACCTGACTAATGTTACTGGCACCAGTGATTCTACCAGATTCAGATACTGTAAATTCTACAACGGAACAACTAACGGAGAATATCAGACAAATGACAACGAAAACAATGGTGGTGCGGTAAGTATTCACAACTTTGATAAAGTA
>JAFGVF010000101.1 GCA_016938155.1 Candidatus Cloacimonadota bacterium | reverse complement strand
GCCAGAGAATATAAACAAAACCGGTAGATATGAAATTGAACTTCTGGAAAGTTATCTGGCAGAAAAATACCCTGTTCAAACCGGTCATTAGATGCTGTTTGAAACCACCGGAATGATTCCCGTTCAGATATTGGTAATTGCTATTAAAAAACAATTGACAGAAATTACGGATAAATTTGTCCATTTTCTTCTTACATAAATTGTAAGGATATTGTAAAATCGATATTAATAATTAATAGGAGATATCTGAAAATGACTGAAAGAAAGTATGCAAATCCGGCTGTAGTAGGCTTAGCCGGTTTTTCTTTAACAACTTTAGTTTTACAGTTTCACAATGTAGGTTGGTGCGGTCTCGGACCGGTTGTAGCTTTAGGTTTCATTTTTGGCGGATTAGCTCAAATGATAGCGGGTTTTCAGGAACAAAAGATGGGGAATAACTTCGGATACAGTGCGTTTGTATCATATGGAAGCTTCTGGATTGGCCTTGGCATGATCTTTCTGATGAAGCATTTCAACATATATGTTGCAAGCACAACTGATGTCGGCTGGTATCTGGTTGCCTGGATGATTTATACTTTCCTCATGTGGACAGCTTCCTGGAGAATCCATACCGCAATGTCTCTCACTTTCTTTACTTTGTTTCTCGGTTTCCTCCTACTTGTTCTTGGTCATTTCGGAGACCCAATCTGGAATAAAGTTGCAGGTTTTGAGCTGATGGTTTGTGCAGGACTTGCAATGTATATGATGCTGTCAATCATCACTAATGACCTTGCAGGTAAAATTGTGCTTCCCTTAGGTAAACCATGGATTAAAGCCAAGACCAAATAAGAAAAACTTATCCTGAATATTTTGAGGCGGATACGATTCCGCCTTAATTTTTTCTCTCCTCTATGTTGAAACGAAGATAAAGAAAGGATTCTTGATGAAAAAAAGTATTCTGATTTACATGTTGGCATTAACTTCAATGATTTGCTGGAGCATGACCTTTATTCTTTATAAGGTAGCATATAAATACTACCAACCCTTTACTCTGGTTTTCCTGCGGTTATTGATTGCTACTCTCTTCCTGGAGTTACTGGTTCTCATTAGAAAAAGAGAAAAGATAGCAAAATCAGATAAAAAAGCCTTTTTCCTTTTAGCACTCTTTGAGCCATTCCTCTATTTCATTGGAGAAAGTCTTGGATTACAGTATGTGTCGGCAACTGTCGGAGCAATTATGATTGCCATTATCCCCTTGATAACCCCCTTCTTCAGTTGGTTTGTCCTGAAGGAAAGAGCAACTGTATTAAGCTATATGGGGGCTATTGTTTCTTTCATCGGAGTATATCTTACCGTATCGGGAGATGCTCAGGGGCAGTTTTATCTTAAAGGCCTTCTCTTTATGCTTCTGGCTGTCGCTTCAGGACTGTGCTATGGACTCTTAGTAAAACCGCTTTCCCATAAATACAGCAGTTTTACTATTGTTAGAATTCAAAGTACAATCGGAATGATACTTATTTTCCCCTTCTTTCTTTTTAAAGAGAGCAAACACTTTATAACCGTTGTACCCACTCCGGAATTAATTATTACCGTACTCTCTATGGGTATAATAGCTTCAGTATTTGCCTATGTATTATACACAATTGCAATAAAAAACATAGGCTTAAACAATGCTACTTATTTTGCAAATCTCATTCCCGCATTTACAGCAATTGAAGCTTACTTAATCCTGCATGAACTATTCAATTTCCAAAAAACAGCAGGTGTAATTCTTGTCGTAGGTGGGCTTTTTGCTACCCAATTCTTTGACTTTCATTCAAATAAAAAAACTTTGAAACGGGTTTAAAATAGAAATTACTTTACATATAGGTTTTGTAACCATTAATGTGATTTTGTGACTAAACATGGGTTAATATATTCGTTATTGAGGAGAAATGAGATTATCTAATTTGATATATACGATTATTGTTTGCTTTCTAATTTCCATTATCTTTGCCCAGATACACCAAATTGGCTATATTGCCGGTGCTGCTTTGCAAGATAAGGAAGTTAAAATCCAAACCAGTTTCTCTGCTCCTGAGAATTTCCAAAACTGGGACAAATTGACTGAAAAAGAGCAGACAGTTGTTTATTTTTCCGGATTTTTATTACCCGCATTGTTCTGGTTTTTATTCTTCCTCATATTACCTAAAACATCAAACTCAATTGTGATTGTAGCAGAAGTATGGAGTTCTCTAATCTTCTTTCTGTATCAATTGATAAACATCGTAAGCATTTCTACCCTTCTTCTCAGCATAAAACCTTTTGGAAGAGCAGCTAAAGCGACTTTGAATAGCGGGACAAAACCACTAACTGCTTTATTTGTCACACTTAGCATCTTTATCATGAGTATATTGCTGTTAGTCTATAAAAAGTACAAATTTGAGAACTTAAAAAGAATCTTTGTTTCCCGAATTGAGTTTTATCGAGAATTTAATATTCTCGGCAGCTTCCTTGTTGCTATTCTTGCTTTCTCTCTGATTCTAACTGCGGTGAGAGTGAGACCACTCACATTCTTCAAGTTTGACCTTTTAGGTTCATACACTTTGCAAACGGAATATATTGTTACTAAAGACCTGATGGAAGAAAATCTTTACAACTTCGTTCTGAAAGAAGAAAAGAAAGTTGTTATTGATATTCAACTTAACAACATTAATTCTCAATATTTTGAGATGTGGCTCTCGGACGGACAAAGCAATACATTACTAATTCAGGACGATGATATAGAAGTTTTATGTCGGGAAATACAAGTAGAAATGTTTCTCGATGCTGGCGTGTATCAAATAATGCTTACCAATTTTAACAAAGAAATTAACAATTCCACTGTAACTTTGAAAGTAAATATTTATTGACCTGACTGTATTTAGCTAAAAAGTGGATAAGCAAAAAACACTTGGAGTTAACATCCATGCAAAGATTTATTTTAATCCTCCTGATTGGAGTGTTTACACTTTCTCTTTTGGGAACTGAAATCAACGACATCAGACTGCAAAATGAAAATGGCAGAATTATCATTACTTTTAATCTTATTGGGGATGAACCTGCTAATATTATTGTAAAAGCTGTCAGTGACACAGAAACAGTAATTCCCGGTGCTATAGCCGGAGATATTATTGATGTCCAACCGGGACCGAATAAACAGATTTGGTGGGAACCCTATCTTGAGCAGTTAAATCCGGATGAGTGGAAGATAGAGCTTTCAATATGGTCTGGAAATTATATCTTTGTTCCCGGGGGTGAAATTAGATTCGATGATAACTCCACTGTTACAATCAAACCAATCTATGTCGGGAAATATGAAGTTACACATGAAGAGTGGATAGATGTTATGAAGAATAGTCCTTTTTACTTCAAGAAACCAGGTAATCCCATCGAGAATGTCCGCTGGGACCAAGTTATTGAATTCTGCAATAAGAAAAGCGAGATGGAAGGATTATCCCCATGTTATTATATTGAACCGGATTCTATTCGGTGTGATTTCAATGCAGACGGTTATCGTCTTCCTTTTGAACAGGAATGGGAATTCTGTGCCTCAGGTGGACTTTTGTCTCAAAATTATCCCTACAGCGGAAGCAGAGATGTAGATGAAGTCGCTTGGTATGATGAAACATCCGACCATGCACCTTCACTTCCCGGACAGCTTGCTCCCAATGAATTAGGCATCTACGATATGAGCGGGAATGTTAAAGAGTGGTGCTGGGATGATTACTTGAAAGATAAACAAAAACCATTCTATAAAATCGGTAAAGCGTCCAGAACAACTTTGAAAGTCGTTAAGGGAGGCTCTTGGTTTGAAAGCTACCAAAAATGTAGAATTGATACCCGAACAGGTGAAAAGGCTGAAAGCAGAGATTTTAGGATTGGCTTGAGACTTTTCAGGACAGCGATAAAATAGGCGGAGCCAATGAAAGCAAGAATAATATTAATCTTCCTAATTCTGATATCCGGACTGTCAGCGTTTACACCTAAAGAAAAAATAGATATGCTGCTTATCTTGAAGCAGAATCGATTTTCATCTACCAGATTGCAAAAGGAATGGAATGATAGACTGGAAAGCAATAGAACTGAAAATGCATTTGCTTCTCAAGGTAGTGCTAAATCCCTGTTAGAGATTAGATATAGTGATGATAAAGATTTTGAGAAAGCCTTAGAAAAAGAGTACAGTACTTTGATTAATTATTCAGGGGCTTGTTTTGATTACCGAATGAACATGATTGATTTTGAGCTCGAAAAAGAAAGATATAACAGCAGGCAGAAAGTCATTCTGAGTTTTATAAAACTGAAATGGCTGGAAGACAGGAAGCTGATTGCAATAAGAATTGAGGGTTTTGATAATATCTTTGCTGTTGAGAGTGATTCGTATATAAACTCCTTTATTGATGAGTACCCTGATACCTGTTTCGTTGAAGTTACAAAAGAGTACTCAGGATATAGCCGGTGGAATTGGTTCAATTGGAAATTACACTATGGAGATAATTATGTCCCCTTTTCTACTCAGAGATTAGAAACTCCCGATTTTAGTTACTTTAGCAATGAAATACTCGAAAATCCCTTTGAGACAGATATTTGGGAATATGAACATATAGAATACGATACGACCGGCTGGGAGAAGGTTTTTTCTCCTTCCGACAGTCTTCTTGCTGATTATGGCAAGAGCAATCTGGCTATTATTGTCGGTATCCCGGAATATCAATATATTCCTTCTTATAATTATGCTGATAATGATGCTAAAGCGTTTAGTGAGAAGCTTCAAAGAATGATGTATGTTCCTAATGAAAACATCTTTTTCTCCAATGATTCCAAGTTCACAGGTTTTGATGAACTGATGAGTAAATACGGGTGGCTGTCTGAGAAGACGGGAGATGATACATTGAAGCTTATTATTTACTTTGCCGGCAATGCAATCAGTTCTAATGGGATGGGAGCATTATTGTACCACGACTTCAATATTCATGCATCGCAAAAAAACTCAATCAGAATTGACTCCTTACTCACAAAATTGGAACAGTTTCATTTTAAATCCATTACCTTGATTCTGGAGTGTAATTTCAATTCCTTGAATAATGAAGATATGCTTGTAACGAACGACCTTGATAATCTTCCACCTGTTATGGAAATGCCCACAATCCCTGCTGATGTAAGTATTCTGTATGGAGGCAACACTAGAGGAAAAACTGCTCTTTTAGCTGATGAAAAGAGCAATCTCTTCACTTGGGCTCTTATAAATAGTTTGAATGATTCTGCTGACAGAAATAGAGATAGATACTTAACATTGAATGAGCTTGAAGCAAGAATTTCTCAACTTTGTAACGGCTGGAAAGAGAAGCTCAATATCAAGCAAAACCCCGGTTTACAAACTACCAATGGGAACTATATCTTTTTACGGCTTGACAATCCCTATAAATAAAAAGCTGTTAACTCCATAATTTAAATTAAAATAATATAAATATTGAGGTACAAATGAAGAAGCTTACTCAGCAGGAATTGCTGGAGATATCTGAGTTATCTAATCTTGCCAGAGGTGAAATTCTCAAGATGACTACCCTTGCCAAATCCGGTCACCCCGGTGGTTCAATGTCATCAATCGACCTGATGATGGTTCTTTATCGGATGATAAATATCAATCCTGTTCATCCACATGATGAGAATAGAGATATGGTAGTGGTCAGCAACGGACACATTTCTCCGGCTGTTTACTCCACTCTGGGACTAAATGACTTTTTTGATGTCAGAGAGGCTGTGTCTGGATTCAGGCTTTGCGGTTCTATATTTGAAGGGCATATCGAAAGAGATGTTCCGGGTGTTGAGTGGGGAACCGGAAATCTGGGGCAGGGATTGTCCACTGCTGTCGGTTTTGCTCTGGCAAATAAAATCAAAGGGATAAAGAACAACCTTTTTGTGTTTATGGGTGACGGAGAACAGCAGAAGGGACAAATCTCTGAAGCAAGGAAGGCTGTAGTAAAATTCGGACTTTCAAATATTACTGTTATCATAGATTACAATAAATTACAAATTAGCGGGGACATTGATGGGGTTATGCCAAACCGAATAAGTGATAATTTCCTTGCTGACGGCTGGGAAGTGATTGAAATCAACGGACACGATTTTGAAGACATTCATTTCGCTTATCAGCAGGCTGCAAAAAGCAACTTACCGGTGATGATTCTTGCTAATACTGTCATGGGTAAAGGTGTTTCCTTCATGGAAAACAAAGAGAAATATCATGGCTCTCCTCTGAACGAAGAACAACTTGTCCAGGCTCTGATTGAACTTAATTTAGAAAACAATCTTGATGAACTGAAGAAGCTCAGGAGTAACTTCGATTCATCTAATAAATTCCATATAGATTTCAAACAGGATTTTGCTTTCAACACAGGTACTCCTGTGACATATACAGGCAGCACTGATAATCGCTCTGCATGGGGCAAAGCTATTGAAGAAATTGCTTCATACAACCTTTCTAAGAACATGCCTCTTGCTGTTTTTGATTGTGATTTAGCCGGAAGTGTTAAAACATCCGGATTTGCTGAAAAAGCTCCTGATAACTTCTTCCAGATGGGAATCATGGAACATAACACTGCCACAATTGCAGGTGCTGTCTCAGCACATGGGATTCAAACTTTCTGGGCGGATTTCGGCGTTTTTGGTGTTGACGAAGTTATTAATATGCACCGGCTTACGGACATTAATCACGGGAATCTGAAGGTCGTGGTTACTCATGTTGGCTTGGATGTCGGTGAGGATGGAAAAACTCATCAATGTGTCGACTATGTTGGTTTAACCCGAAATCTTTATCACTTTGGTGTCATTGTTCCCGCCGATCCCAATCAAACTGATCGAGCAACTCGCTGGTTAGCTAATCAAAGTGGTAACTATTTATTGGCTATGGGGCGTTCTAAGCTTGAAATCCTCAAAGATAAGGACGGTCAAATTCTTTTCAGTGATGATTACAGTTTTGAGTACGGAAAAGCAAATCTGCTTCGCAAAGGAACGAAGGCTGCTTTGATGGTTATGGGTACTGTTACTGCTAATGCTGTTGCAGTAGCTGACCGACTCTTAGAAGAAGGATGGGATATACAGGTTTGGAACATCTCAACTCCCACAAAAATTGACAAAAAAGCATTAACACAGGCAGCTGCTACCGGTATGGTTTTTACCTACGAAGACCATAATGTGAATACCGGACTTGGTTCTGTAGTTGCTACAGAACTATTTAAACATAAATTCACCTGTAATCTTCACTGCTTTGGTGTGGAGGATTATGCCGTTTCTGGAGCCAGTAATGATGTTTTTGCTTATTGCAAACTGGATAGAGAATCAATCTATCAAAGGATTAAGGAGCGACTTGTTTAAATCTTTTAAAACTACTACCGAGATAATTCTCATTGCCTTTATATTGCTTTTTTTAGGCTGCAAATCACCAACTGAAAGCAGTTTTAATGATAACAATGATGGAGTCAACCCACCGGTTGTTGATAATTCAATCGATATAGGCAAAGCAGACACATTCGAGGTTGTAACATGGAATCTGATGAACTTCCCGGCAGACCCTGTGGAGACTATTAACTACCTCAGTGAATTGATGCCCTATATTGGAGCAGATATTTTTGCAGTTCAAGAGATTGCTAATATCTCTGCATTTCAGGCTTTATTGGAAGCCTTACCCGATTATAACGGAATTGTCATGACTTCCGACAGTTATCAGAATCTTGGTTTTATTTATCAATCAAATGAAATAACTGTAATTTCTTATGAAGAAATTATGCCGTGGGAAGATAATATCTTTATGAGGATACCTCTTCTTATCAATATTAACTGGCATGGACAACTTATAAGCCTGATTACGGTTCATCTGAAAGCGAATGATTCTGGATTTGAAGACGAGTACAAGCGTAGTAGATCCTGTGAGCTTTTGGATGAATATATCACTACCAATTTAAATGATAGTAGGGTTATTGTTCTTGGCGACATGAATGATGAACTTACTGATACAGCAACAGAGAATGTCTTTCAGGCATTCCTGACCAAACCTACAGAATACCTGTTTACGGATATGGTCATTGCAGAAGCAGTAAATACAAGTAATGCATCATATCCCAGCTATCCGAGCCATATTGACCACATCCTGATTACAAATGAGCTGTTTGATGCTTTTTCGCAACCTGAATCTCTGGTCAGAACGCTACAGGTTGACTTAGAATTAACAGGTGGTCTGTATGAATACAGAACTTATATTTCTGACCATCGACCTGTGGGAGTCAGGTTAGATTTTAACCAGGACTAAGAGCATAAGGATACCTGAAAATATATTAATTAAGGAGTATAAATTATGAAGATTTATCGCATTATTCCGCTGATTGTAATTGCTCTTCTGTTTTTTGCATGTAGCGGAAACAAAACTCAGATAAAGGAGATTGAAAAACCTATGAACAAGATTTGGACAACCGATACAGGCTTACAGATTGAAATCATGCAGGAAGGTGAGGGCGATGCTGTTGCTGTCGCAGGGAAACAAGTAACTGTACATTATACAGGTTGGCTCACTGATGGAAAGAAATTCGACAGCTCCGTGGATAAAAATCAACCTTTTAGTTTCCAGCTTGGTGCCGGAAGAGTCATTAAAGGCTGGGACCAGGGTGTTGCAGGAATGAGAATTGGCGAGAAGAGAAAACTCACAATTCCTTCTGACCTTGGGTACGGACCTCGCGGTGCAGGAAATGGTATTATTCCACCTAACTCAACTCTCATTTTTGATGTAGAGTTACTGAAAATTAATTAGTTTGTAGCTTTGCAAAAATATATGGCAGGGGCTTCTGTAGTCTCTGCCTTTTCTTTTTTGTGCTTCTCAATCTAGGTACCAAATAGATTCGTTTAACCAATTCTTTTTCACCATTACACCAGAAGATTTCCTATGAAGTTAAGTTTTAAAGGACAAAATACTCCCGAAAATCTACCATTTTCTTCCAATTTCCATCATCATGCTTCCCCTATGCCCTATCTAAAGACGGTGGAATTTCGTTGGAATCTCCCTAGAGCCTCCCTAGACCCTCCCTGGGATAGGCTAAAGTTATCCACAATTTGTTCATAACTTTTT
>JAFGVF010000100.1 GCA_016938155.1 Candidatus Cloacimonadota bacterium | reverse complement strand
GGGCAAGCAAGGATGGGTGCCCTACTGTATGACATGCTTCCAGCCTGTCTTCTTTTAAGGGAAGCAGAACGCAGTTTGATGCTCTTAAGCGACCCTCATTCCGCATTATCTCCGTAGCTCCCGTCTCATCATAATGTGTAAAAAAACTCAGAGAAATCAGGTACTAATCCCGCAAATGTGCTATCTCTTCCCGAAGATTTTGCGTATCTCAACCGTACTGCTCCCGTAGCTGCTACGGGAGACCTACGGGAGACCTACCCGTGGGCTACGGGAGAGGTACGGGAAGATGGTGCATTAGTACTTGTGATTTTTGGGGACAAATTAAGTAAACATATCACGGTTTTATCGCTTGGGTCATTCTCTTCAGTGTAAACAAAGCTTGAATAATGCTGTGATAGTTTGTTACTTATCCTTTTCTCAGAATTTCGGGAGATGTCTGTTCTAAGGTTTGCAAATGGATTAAAGAGATAATCCGGAGAAAAAATAAGGGTTAAGCTTGGATAGTCCTACTCATAATCTAATCGACACAAAAAAAAGTAATTGACTGATTTAGACTTGATTCAGGAAATGACATATTATGGATAAAGTTTATAAAGATAGTCAAACGCATTATATCATCGCCATCGATGGACCTGCTGCTTCAGGCAAAAGCACAACAGCCAGATTTCTTGCTGAAGAGATGAAGTATGTTTACATAGATACGGGTGCGATGTATCGGGCTTGCGGACTGCTCTCCAAGCAGTTAGGCATATCTTTAAATGATATTCCGGCAATTGGAAAGATGCTGGAAACGATTGAAATAGAAATTGTATATTCTGTGAATGGGAATCGGATTATGCTGAACAGAATCGATGTAACTGAAGCCATCCGAGAGAAAGATATTTCCAGGTTAGCCTCAGATATATCTCAAATCGGGATTGTTCGGGATAAGATGGTAGATTTACAACGAGCTATGGGGAAAGACGGGGGAGTAGTAATGGATGGAAGAGACATCGGAACAGTTGTTTTTCCACAAGCTGATTTCAAGTTTTTCATGATAGCAGATGTAGATACCAGAGCTGAGCGAAGAGTCGCAGAATTGAAAGCAAAGGGAATTGAAGCAGATTTTGAAGAAGTGAAGAAAGACCTTATCTGGCGGGATAAGAACGACTCGACTCGAGCCCTTGCACCGCTCAGAAAGGCTGATGATGCCATCGAAATTGATACGACAGGCTTAACCATTGAAGAGCAGGTCAATAAAATTAGAGAAATTATCAAAAATAAATCGTACGCATAGAGTGTATTGAGTGAAACTATGCAGGTCTTTTTAGCAAAGCATGCAGGTTTTTGTTTCGGGGTAAAGCGAGCAGTAAAAATTGCAACCCGAAGCAGTAAACTACACCGGGAAGTTAATACCCTGGGTGATATAATTCATAACCCGCAGGTTGTGGATGACTTGAAACTTAAGGGTATAATACCTGTGAATAGCCTTGAACAATGCGGGAAAAACCCCGTAATAATCCGGTCTCACGGAGTAAGTTCTCAGGTTTATAAAGAGCTGCAGGAGTTAGGAGTTGAAGTAATAGATGCAACCTGTCCTTTCGTGCTTAAGGCACAGAAGCAGGTTAAAAAGGCAGATGACCGTGGCTATCAGGTCTTTATCTACGGTGATGCAGACCATCCGGAAGTACTGTCGCTTTGCTCCTTTGCGGAAAAGAGACCCGCAATTGTTTTTTCCCATCCGTCCGAATTGACAGATAGAGTTCAGCCAAAATCAGCTGTGATCTCCCAAACCACAAAAGACTTGGCAGGATTCAAAGAAGCGATCTGTAAACTTGTGGAAGAGTGTTCAGAATTGCTTGTTTTTAATACTATCTGTACAGCGACGGAAATCAGACAAAGACATACTGTAAATCTGGCAAAAGAAGTTGACTTAATTCTGATTATCGGCGGGAAAAACAGCTCCAACACAAAAATGCTGGCTAAGCTTTCATCACCTTATGCTGAAACATATCATATTGAAACAGCAGAAGAATTGCAGAAAGATTGGTTTACAGGAAAAGAAAAAATCGGTATCTCGGCCGGTGCTTCCACACCGGATAACATTATCGTAGCAACATATAATAAAATAATAGATTGGTTTGGGGATCTGCCCAAGGCAGCAAATGTCGCAGATATTCCAGTCCACTAACAGGAGGAAGAATGGATTACACAAAAGACGAAATTATCAAAAATGAAGTTCCGGAAGACGAACTCGCAGCAGCAGAAGAGGCATTACGCCATCAGGCTGAGGAATTTGAAGAAATAGTTCCGGTAAAAAAAGAGAGACAACTTACTGAAGAAGAGTCTCAACATCAAGCCATGATCGACATGATTGACCAATCATTTCCTGATTATTCAGCCGGTCAGATTGTCGAGGGCACTGTCGTTAGCGTAAACGACAAAGAAGTACTTGTTGATATTGGCGGAAAATCAGAAGGTGCTATTCCCATTGCTGAGTTCAGTTATTCAGGTATCCCTGAGTTTATGGACAAAATTCAGGTAATGGTTACCCGTTTTGATGAGGGAAGAATCAGATTATCAAAGAAAAAAGCTGATTTCAAACTCAATCTGGCGAAAGTTAAGGACATCTATGCAGCTCAAGAGCGTGTCCAGGGTATTCTCAGACGCAGAGTTAAGGGTGGAATGATTGTAGAGATACTTGGACTGGAAGCTTTCCTTCCCGGTTCTCAGATAGCTCTAAAACCCATTCCAAATCTTGACCAGTTTATCGGTAAAGAAGCTACTTTTTACATAATCAAATTGGACGAAGAACGCCGTAATATCATCGTATCCAGAAAGAAAGCTCTCGAAGAAGACATGGAATCAAAGAAACATGAAATCATCGATAGTATTCAGATTAATGCCGAACTTGAAGGCGAAGTAAAGAATATTACTAATTACGGTGCATTTATTGATTTAGGCGGAATTGACGGTCTGCTTCATATTCAGGATATGTCCTGGGGCAGAATCAACCATCCATCCGAGATGCTGAATATCGGCGACAAGCTTAAAGTTAAAGTTATCGACTTTGACAAAGAAAGCGGACGCGTTGCTCTCGGTCTAAAACAACTCGTATCAGAACCATGGGCGAATGTTGAAGCTAACTATCCGGAAGGAAAGCAGGTTAAAGGTAAGGTTGTTAATATCGTTAATTACGGTGCTTTCATTGAACTTGAACCAGGTGTTGAGGGACTTATCCATGTTTCTGAAATGTCCTGGACTAAGTCTATTGTCAATCCACACAAATACCTTAAGATTGGCGAAACAGTGAACGCAATTGTTCTCGCAATCGATAAGGTAAATCATAAGATTTCTCTGGGAATGAAACAGATGCATGCCAATCCTTGGCTCTCTATTGAAGAGAGATATCCTGAGGGCACTGCAATAGAGAGAAAGGTGAAAAATATAACCGAGTTTGGTGTTTTCCTTGAACT
>JAFGVF010000099.1 GCA_016938155.1 Candidatus Cloacimonadota bacterium | reverse complement strand
TATAATTGGAACAGTATAGATTTGAATAGAAACTTTATAGACGCAGCCACTTTTACTAATGGTGATAATAATCCCACTGCAATTGAGAATACAATCCAGATGAACTTTGCTAATGCTCATAATCTGGTACTTTCAGCAAACTATCACGGGGGGATTGAACTTGCCAACTATCCTTGGGATACATGGGCTACCCTGCATGTTGATGATACTTGGTGGCAATATGTATGCAGGAATTATGCAACTTCTCTGCAAAATGCCTCTCCGGCAGGTTACTTTGATGATGAAAACAACGGTATTACCAACGGCTATGCCTGGTATGAAGCCAATGGCTCCCGTCAGGATTGGATGAACTATTTTGCAGGTTGCCGAGAAGTTACCTTTGAAATATCTGCAACAAAATTACTTAGTAATACCCTTCTCCCTACCTATTACAATTACAGCAGGCAGGCAATGATAGATTTTCTGGAAGAGGCAAACTTTGGGATTCAAGGCTTTGTTACTGATATTAACGGCAATCCGCTGGAAGCGGAAATCTCTATCAACAACCATGATACAAATCAATCTTCTGTATGGTCTAATGCCGATCACGGAGACTACTATCGTCCTATCGCTGCAGGAACATGGACTGTTACCATCAGTGCAGCCGGATATGATGACCAGATATTCAATAATGTTGTTGTCGTTAACGGACAAGCGACCATTCTTAATGCAACCTTCGGTTCACTCGGAGTTACACAGAATATCAGTCTTAACTCCGGTTGGAATCTAATCAGCATGAATGCCGTAACAACAGATATGTCCCCTGCAAGCCTCTTTTCAGCTATTCAGGCTGATGTTATCCAGGTTAAGAGCCTCACTCAGACCTATGACCCTTCCATGCCCTCATATTTCAATACCCTTGCAATGATGAACAACCAACAGGCTTATTGGGTGAATATGAGCAACGCTGCTACTCTTACAATAAACGGAGACATTGCAGATGAAACTCAGGTGATTAGTTTAAACAGTGGCTGGAATATGCTGGGATATCTCCCTCAGAACCCCATAGCACCCGATACAGCCCTGCAAAATATCTTATCCAATCTATCTCAGGTTAAAAACCTGACGCAAACCTATGACCCCTCTATGCCTTCCTATTTCAACACACTTAATCAGATGACTCCGGGACAGGGGTATTGGATTAATATGCTTGCCTCAGCAGGTTTAGTTTACAACACAACTACCCGTCTGAATGCATCGAATAGAGAAGATGCATATTGGAGTCCGACAGTTTATCCCAATAATACAGCGACAGCATATATAACTTTAAATGGAATTACTCCTGTTCAGGGTGATTTACTGGGTGCATTTGGAAACGGAGAATGCCTCGGAACGGCTCATCCGACTATGGTTGATGGTGCGACCTATGCTACGATGCTGATTCAGATACCAGATAATGAAACAGATGTTTCCTTCCGTTATCATAACATCACTACAGATGAAGTTATTGAGTTCTCAGAGGAGTTAATTGTTAATTCAGGAGAGATTTATACCTTCACTTTGAATACTACCTCAATAAATGGCAATGTTAATCAAATTGATAATACGATATCTGTGTATCCGAATCCCTTTAGTCCGGTATCCGGAACTTGCACAATTGACTCTAAAACTAAAGTCAACAATTGGAAGATTTTTAATCTGAAAGGACAGCTTGTAAATGAGCTTAAGGATAGTAATCAGTGGAATGGAACCGATTCATCAGGTAAGAGATGTCCTGATGGTATTTACTTTGTCCGTGCTACTGACGATATCAAATCCAAACCCGTTAAATTGATGTTGATGAAATAAATAAGAATAGGGCTTAATAAATAAGATAGAAGGGTAGCATGTGCTACCCTTTTGTGTTTGATAATCTGCTGTTTAGATTTAACTATTGTCTGCTTTCTCGAAAACAATCTCGGCAGCTGTTTTGCCTGCAATAGCATAATGAAACTTGTTCTGAACCATGGCATAAAAATCTTTTGTGATAGGAGCATGAGAATCATAGTCAATGCTGCAGTCGGCAAAAATATCGGTTATCTTCTGATATATCCTTCTCTCACTTGCCCGTATGGAACGAACTCTTTCAAGCAGTTCTTGAAAGTAATCCTTTCCAAAGAATTGTCCGTTCTTCAATCGATCATCATCCATGGCAAAACCTTTGATGATGTATTCTTTTAGGACTTTTGTAGCCCAAATGCGAAATTGAGTTGCTCTAATGGAATTTACGCGGTATCCCACTGCTATAATTGCATCGAGATTGTAAAACTCAACACTCCTTTTTACTTCTCTTCCACTTTCAATTTGAACTGTTTCCAAAATGGAAACAGTTGCCTCTTTTTGTAACTCACCGGACTCAAAGATGTTGTTTAAATGCTTTGAAACAGCTGGAACACCAACTCCGAATAATTCAGCCATTCTCTTTTGCGGAAGCCAGATACTCTCATCTTTTACCAATATCTCTACCTTTACATCACCTTTTGGTGTGGTATAGAGCATAAACTCAGAGAAGCTATTGTCTTTTAAAGGCTTAATTTCATTCATTATTAAACTCTGAATAAGTAATTATGAGTTATAAACTCGGATTACCGGAGATTCTCTCTATCTCCTTTAACATTACTCTGAAATAATCACCTACCCATTGTGGTTCAACTTCAACCTTAGAACTGGATAAGAAACTGGCATAAGAGTCTTCATGTTCAGGGGCAAAGCCGTGCATCCCCGGGAGAGTATTCCGACCCATGTCCGAAGGTGCAATCTGCACTCCGGCATCCATGAGGACAATATCCTCTCCATACATATTATCTTTAAAATCAATCCCATAGCGTTTCTTCTCCTCTATGTTAAGAAGATGAGAAAAAGGGATGGTTGGAATGACTTTTAAGATTGCCTTTCTTGCCTCATCATTGAAATACCAGAAATGGATCATGGTGGAATCATAGACAGCAACATAATCCTTTCCGAATTTCAGAGGTAATGCTTCCACTATCTTCTTGGCATCCACTGTTTCCGTGAGTGTAGTCATTCCATGGTCGGAGATCACGATTAAATTGTATTCATCGTAGCTATTCTGCATTTCCTGCCAAAGTGTGTAGATATGTTCTGCATACCAATCAAGCTTCTGTTGAACCTCCTGACCCTCTCTTGTTACTCTATGCAAGAGTCCGTCCATGGCTGCCGTGTAGAGAAAACCAAAATCTATGCTACCTTTCTTCACATCTTCTATAAGGCTTTGAATGTTTTGTTCTTCAGTTAATCTCCAATTAGAGATATGGTAACGCAAACCAAATTCCTCCAATTTATCGGCAAGGTTAGGTACAGGTAACAATCCACCCGGAACAAACAGGTCACGCTTTTCGATATAGTCAAAATAGGGAAGTCGCTCAAACGGCATGGCATACATTTCAAAGTAACCGGTATATCTGTAAGCTTTGGCAATAACTTTGGAAAACAGATGCCTGAACCTCCATCTGTCAAAGATACTACCGGGCAGAAACTTAAGAACTTTAAAGGATTTAAATGGCGATTCTTCCGGATTGTAATAATAGAAGCTTAAGTGCTTATGAACTTCCGGTCGTTCACCTGTAAGGATAGTCGGAATTGCTGTACATGAATAACCGAATTGCATTTCTACTTTGTTCCTAAAAGGGAGTAGTTCCTCCATGAAGTGATGTTTCTTGACTATTTCCCATCCAAGGGCATCAATAAACATGAAGACGGAAATTCTTCTCTTTTTCATTGGGAGTTCCTTTTGCGGTCACTTAGAAGCACTAAATCTTTTAGCTCCTGTGAACCTCTTGCTGAAAGCCATTTTTTCTCAAAGTCTTTATGATGGACAACCTGGGCAATAGACGCCAATGCTCTCAGGTGATTGTTCCGTCTGTCCATAGTACCTGCAAGCACAAAGATTGCTTTTACTGCTTGATATTGTTCATTGTAAATTGTACCCTTTATAGTCCTGACAAGAATAATCTGAAAACGGTTCTCTCCTTCCAGAATCAGATGTGGTACGGCAAGGAATGGGGTTAAGGCAGTTGGACTTTGTTCTTCTCTTTCCCAGAGACTGTTTTGTATCTGTTCCCGACTTAAATCGACCTGAGTGGACATAGTATTTGCGATGCGGGAAAATAGCTCCTTCAGGGTAAGTTGTTCTTTTATATCGAGGACTACGGCTTTTTCTATCAGGTAGTCGAAGCCATCTTTGTCAATCTCATCTCTTTGATAGAGGATATCCTTTAACTCAGATTCCAGATTATAACCCGTAAGTTTCTTATTTACAATTCTTTCAACCAGATGCAGTAAGGCATATTCCTGATTCGAGCGTTTCCTGCCGTACAGCATATAAACCATAAAACCGATAACTATCAAGCCCACACTAATGAGGATGGCTTTCAAGCCCATATCGGAAATGAGCAATACAAAAGCAATAATCCCCACGAACTGCACCCAGGGATACAGAGGTGATTTAAAGCTCGGTTTATAGTTCTGCATTCTACTCTCTCTTAGGATAATAACTGAGATATGGGAAAGAATATAGTTCATGATTATCACGGTTGAAGCAGCTTTGATAAGAACCTCTAAATTTATCATCAGGGCGATAGCTATAAATAAACCTGTAAGGATAATAGAAATGTAAGGTGAGTGTCGCTTGTCTGTTTTAGCAATGAATTCAGGCAGGAGTCCATCTCTTCCAAGAGCCAGAGGATAGCGTGATGCCGCCATGATTCCGGCATTAGCCGTTGTTATAAAGGCAAGCATTGAAGCAAGGGTGATGCTCCAATAACCAAACACTCCCAGAACTTCTTTGGCAGACTGAGCTATCGGGGTGTTGATATTTTCAGGAAGAATTAGACGATCGCCCATTACACCAACAGTAACGAGAATCATAGCTGAATATAGGAGCATAGCTACGATTAGAGATGATATTAAGGCAAAGGGGATATTACGCTTGGGGTCGATTATCTCTTCGCTCATACTGGCTACTTTGAGTAAACCGCCATAAGATACAAAGACAAATCCTGCTGTTGTGAAAATTATATTTATATTTTTTCCCACCGGAATAAAGGGGACAAGATTATTTACATTGATATTTCCCGCTCCGGCAATGATATAAGTCAACATCAATCCCAGGAGAAATACTACTAATATGGCTTGAAGTTTACCTGCTTCCTTAACCCCTGCGAGATTGACCAGTACGAATCCTGCTGTGAAGATGATACTGAACAGTTGCATGTTAATACTTGGGAGAATCATCTTCAGAACAAAGACAATACCAATGATACCAAAAGCACTTTTCAATGAAAGAGCAAACCAACTGAGTAAGCCTGAGATTGTACCGACAGAAGAACCAAGGCTTCTAGTGATAAAGAAATAATCACCTCCGGCTTTGGGCATGGCTGTTGATAGTTCGGCAATACTGAATACACCCGTCATGGCAAGTAAGCCTGCCAGAAAGTAAGAAACAAATATAGAAGGTCCTGCAAGCTGATAGGCTATGCCGGGTAGAATAAAGATACCTGAGCTAATCATAGCCCCCGAAGCTATACTGAACACTCCAAAGAACCCCAGTTCTTTCTTTAATGCCATATTTTCTCCAATTCCTTACTGTATTTTCCTTCAATCTCCACAGCTCTGGTTTCTCCATCATAGCTGAAACTAATTTTCAAAGCCGGAAACGGCAGCAACTCTTCGGCTAATAATGGCCATTCTATTATAGTTACATTGTTTTCTAAAAACTCTGTGATTCCCAATGCAAAAACCTCGTCGGCATCTCCGAGTCGGTATAAATCCAGATGATTAACTATATAATCCGGAGCATGATACTGATTCAAGAGAACATAGGAGGGACTACTGACCGGTTCAGTTACACCAAGATACCTGCATAAGTGTCGGGTATAGAAAGTCTTCCCCGCTCCAAGCTCGCCGTATAGAAAGATTACATCACCTTTCTTAATCAAGTCAGCCGACATTTCAGCCAACTTTATTGTGTCTTTTTCGTCTGTTAATATTTTCTGCATTTCTCTCTCATTAATAGTATAAACCAATAATGGTTACATCAACACTCTAAGGCAAGGGAAAAGTTTTATTTATATCATTGTTCAATCTAATCTATGGCATATACAAATGTTGGCTTTGCAAAACCAATAGCATTCTTAAACTATTATTTAAAGCGATTTAATCCTATTTGAAAGTCTGAAAATTTCCGGCAATTACTTCCAAGCATAATTGTTGTTGCATTGGCATCTTATATCCAGTCCTCTATTTTTGTCCCTTAATCCCCCGCTTTGAGACGATAGAAAAAATGTGGAAAAAGTTAAGCACAAATTG
>JAFGVF010000098.1 GCA_016938155.1 Candidatus Cloacimonadota bacterium | reverse complement strand
TGATTTCTGATTACTTTCTTTATGATTTCATAAGGAGAGCATAAGGAGTCTATTAAGTGTGTATAAGGTGTTGTGATAGATTATCAGAGGGAAAGAGTGGATTTCATAGGGTTTTCTGTGATATTCCGAAATCGGATATTCCTGTGTATGGCATGTCCGGTTTGAAACCGGTTTTCTCTCGTAGGTTGACCGTACCCCGACCGTAGGTCTCCCGTGGCTTCCACGGTCGACCCACGGTTAACCCACGGTTGACCCACGGTAGGGAACTGCAATTTTACCGGAAGTCAGGTATAGACGCACGGTCGTGCGTCTGTAAAATTGTAACACAATTGGACTCTTCTTTTTATAAGCCAAATCTCCTTGCCTCGAATCTGCTCAATCATTGAAAAGAAAAGATAAGATTTAATAGTCTCTTGAAGATTCTTAAGGTAATGTGAAAAACTTTTTGACAAAATATCCCGTCAACGCTTACTTGCATAAATCTAATAATACGCAGGAGGAATGATGCCAGAAAAAGAGACCGGATTCAAAAGAACGGACAAGTTTTCCTTGGTGGAGCTTCTGATGATAATCATGCTTGTTGGGCTGATATTCGTAATCTGGATTCCGATGAAGGAAGCAAAAATATACAAATCTAAATTGCAGGAAGCCATAACAACCATTGATAAAATCGCTAAAGCGGATATCGCTTTCAAGAATAACATCGAAGAAAGTGATGGAGAATTTGCTTTTGATATTATCCAGCTTAATCTGAAGTTGAATTCAGATAACTTTGTTTTCTCTGTTACTGATACAACCGTTGTAGCCACAACTACTGAAGATTTCGGGAAAAAAGGCATCGATATCATTTACTATCTTCCGACAGGACCATATCAGGTTTTGAATGATCAGAAGAAGATAATTGATAACACCTGGTTGCCTTAACAAAAGCTTTTAAATTAGCCCTCACAAGAGGGCTTTTTCTTTATGCAGAACAAAGGAACTCTCTTCATTGTCCCCACTCCGGTGGGCAATCTTCAGGATATGACATTCAGAGGTATTGAGGTGCTTAAAAGTTCATCCTTGATACTTGCCGAGGATACAAGAAACAGCGGTACTCTCTTAAAGCATTTCTCCATTGAAACTCCCATGATGAGTTATCATAAGTTTAATGAAAAACAACGATGTAAGGAAATCTTGGCTCGTTTGCTTGAAGGCGAAAACATTGCTCTCATTAGTGATGCCGGAACACCGGGTATATCAGACCCTGGTCAGATTCTGATCGCAGAGACAATATCAGCAGGATATGAAGTTGTTTGTCTTCCGGGTGCCACAGCCTTTGTTCCTGCATTAGTTAGCTCCGGCTTAAATACCGAAAGATTCACATTCTGCGGATTTCTTCCCGAAAAGCTTAAAGATAGAACTGCGTATCTGGAAGAGTTGAAATCTCACAAAGAAACCCTTATTTTCTACATCTCTCCACATAATCTGCATGCAGATTTGAAGTTCTTCTACAGCATTTTATCTGAGCGAAGAGCAGTGTTGGCAAAGGAAATAAGTAAGATTCACGAGACATTCTATCGAGGAACTCTGAGTACTCTCGTTGATGATGAAGATATAAATTTGAAAGGTGAGTTCATTCTCATGATTGAGGGCTTTGTTACGCAAGAGATAGGTAACAATGAAATTAAAACACTACTGCATAAACTTCTTTCTGAAGGAATGAATGGAAAGGATGCTGTCAAACTAACCGCAGAAAAACTGAATGTGCGGAAGAATCTTGTGTATGATATTTTTACATCCATAAAAGATAATTAGGAGTTAAACTATGAAATTACAACAGGATAACACTCTTTTTGTGATGATTGATGTTCAGGAGATTTTTAAACATGTAATTCCTGAGATGCAAAAAGTTATTCATGCTTCTACAATCCTGAATAAAGCAGCTGAAATACTTGAGATTCCACTTCTTATCACAGAACAATATTCTGAAGCCCTTGGAAAAACCTGTGCAGATATTTATATCCCTACCGGAACCAGGATAATTGAAAAGAGAACATTTACCGTATTTGATGAGGTGATAGACCCTTATATTGAATCGTTAAAGAAGCAAAAAATAGTTTTTTATGGTATTGAAAGCCATGTCTGCTTAATGCAATCAGCATTAGATGCTCTGGAGAGAGATTACGATGTTTATTATGTTGCCAATGCCGTTGCTTCCCGCAATGATGAGGACAAAAAGATTGCTATTAAACGCCTTAGGGATATGGGTGTTCAAATGGTCAGCTATGAGATGTTGCTCTTTGAAATAATGCATACTTCTGAACATCCAAAGTTCAGGCAGATTTCCAAGTTGATAAAATAGGAGGAGCCATGCCGGAGTTTAGAAAGAAAATTTCAAAAGAACTTTATGAACTTATCAATGTTGACTACATTCATGCAGTTTGGGAAGGTGGTTCATCTGCAACAGGCTATCTCGATGAATACTCTGATCTTGATTTAGCTATTGTCTGTGATGATGATAAGGTTGAAAAGGTCTTTGCTCTACTTGAACAATTCCTCAAAGAAAAATACGGGATATTTCATAAATACCGAATCCCTGAGCCTGCATGGCACGGGATGTCACAATGTTTCTACCAGATAGACAATTGTCCTCCATACTTTTATCTTGATATCGCTGTTCAGAAACTTGCAACAGAGGATAGATTTCTGGAAAAAGAAAGGCATGGAGAAGCTCTCATCTGGTTTGATAAAAAAGGTCTGATTACTGAACAGTCCGTACCGGAAGCAATTATCCTTCAAAAAGGGAAAAGAGCTTATCAGAATGTTGTTGATTCCTTCTTCATACATGTGATAGAAGTACGCAAACTTATTCGCAGAGATAGAGTTGTCGATGCTATTCAACAATTCCATACAGGTTTACTAAGAGCTTTATCTGTGCTTTTAAATCTGAAGCATCGTCCCGCGAAATATGATTTCGGTTTGAAATATGGGAACCGAGACTACTCTAAGGAAGATTATCAAACGATGAGAAGACTTGTAATCAATAGAGACTTAAAGGATTTGGAACGACATCTGGATGAAATTGAAATATGGTTTTATGCCCTTGCAGAAGAATTGAAATCAAAATGGGGCACAAAATAACTTTGAGGCAACTGAGTCTCTTAAGAATATAAATTAACATTCAGCGGGAGGTTTTATTCAGGTAACTCTTCTCTAAATCTTTTTTCTTGAGCTCTTCTAATCTTCCTTCGTAATCTTTTCATTTTGGCGACACTGCCGTCATCATAAACGAGTGTGTACAGGTAAATTCCCATTGTGGGCATTTCATTAGTAATAATCATATAATCCGTATTGTAGATTTTTTGACTGTAGAAGAAATCTCTTTTGTTTATGATGTTATCACCAAGTTTGTTTAGGGCGGAATTTCTGTAGTTTAAAATACTATAATCCATAACCGAAAGTGTATCATTAAGGGCTGCTCCGGTAATCCAGGGCGGCATCTCGAACTCCTGTGCCATTCTTACATCGGGATGTAGAACAATCCCCTCTGTATTCAGGATTCCGATATCGGGTTCTATGCTGTCAACAAACTGGTTCATCTTCATGACATCAAGGTTTATAACGCATAAACCCAACAGATTCGTACCCTCGAGGACAGGTCTGGCAATTGATGTTATCCACTTCCCGGAAAATGGAGAACGATATGGATCATTTAACCACACTATGCCTGTTTTCGTGATATGTTCTAAGATATATTTGAATTGAGGATTCTGTCTATAGTCATAGTTCTTGAATTCCCGTCTGTATTCAATGAATGGGTAGTATCTATAGAAATTGCTGTTATCGTAGTAAAATACGGATTCAATAATCTGATCACCGATAAACATCTTCTGAAGAAAGTCGTCAATCTGCTCAAGCATAACTACATCCCTGATAAGATTATCGCCTATCGGTCGGTTACCGGTATAGAAAACAGAAGCCAAACCGTCATTACTCATCTTGTAAATGTTCTCATCGTCAAGATGATAGTTTTGAGGGATACCCCCTTCGTAAGCATATTCTCTGCTCAAATAAAGAGATTTTACCAGTTGTGAAAGCAGATTTAACTGGTTCCGCATATATGTCTGTTTCACTTCTAATGAATCGGATAAAACGAATAGCTTTTCCTTCTCCCTGTGAGGGTTGGTACTTCTATAATTTAGAATGAAAACAGCTGACGCAAATACGAAAAGGATAAATATTATAGTTAAAATTCTCTTTTTCATAATCCTCCAACTTGGCAGAGAGGGCAGGGATCGAACCTGCCACAAACGGTTTTATACGCCTGCTATCGGTTTTGAAGACCGACTGAACCACCAGATTCTTCCTCTCTAATTTCCTTATAGTTGATGGCTAATAATGAGTCAACAATTTTC
>JAFGVF010000097.1 GCA_016938155.1 Candidatus Cloacimonadota bacterium | reverse complement strand
TGATTTCTGATTACTTTCTTTATGATTTCATAAGGAGAGCATAAGGAGTCTATTAAGTGTGTATAAGGTGTTGTGATAGATTATCAGCGGGAAAGTGTGGATTTCATAGAGTGTTCAGTGATATTCCTCCTTTTATATGGCATGTCCGGTTTGAAACCGGTTTTCTTTCGTAGGTTGACCGCACCCCTACCGTAGGTCTTCCGTGGTTTCCACGGTCAACCAACGGTTGACCCACGGTTAACCCACGGTAGGGATGCAATTTTACCGGAATTCAGGTAGAGATAAAACGAATTTTATTGACGCTGAAACATTGAAGATGTAAAATCACCCTTGTGGAGATCTGCGACCATTCGCAAGGTGACTGAAATGGAGGTACTGCTTTAGCTGTACTCTTCATAAGGCAGTGCAGCTGAAGCAGCACCTCCAAAACTTCAATTCTAAAAATATGGTTTGACAAGATAATGCAAAACCAAATCTTGGTACAAATTCTAATATAAAAGCGGGGTGAGAATATTGCCAACAGTAAGAGCACGAGAGAATGAGTCTTTCGACATACTGCTGAAGCGTTTCAAGAAGAAATGTGAGCGTGCTGCTATTTTATCAGATATAAAAAAGCATCAAGCCTATGAAAAGCCAAGCGTTGTGAAGAAACGCGAGAGAAATGTAGCGCGTCGGAAGATGGTTAAAGCGATGCGTAAACTAAACAGGTTTAGTTAATGATTAATCGTCTTGCTGAAGAGATTAAACAGGCAATGCGGGACAAAGATGCGAAGCGATTGCTCGTACTTCGTTCCTTGAAAGCAGCCCTCATGAATCTGAAAGTAGAATTGATGCAGGAGCCGACTGAAGAGCAATCTCTGGAAGCTTTGTTTAAAGCTGTAAAAACCAGAGAACAAGCGATTGAGCTTTATGAAAAAGCCGGACGGACAGAGCTTGCAGAAACCGAAAAAGCAGAAATTCTGATTATTCAGGAATTCCTACCGAAAATGCTGACAGATGATGAATTAAAAGCCGAAGTTGCACAAGCCTGCACTGAACTGGAAGCCATGTCCATGAAAGATATGGGCAGAGTGATGAAGCACTTGAATGAGAAGCTTGGTAATCGTGCTGACGGAAAAGCCCTGAGCACACTCGTTCGAGCAAAGCTTTCCAACTGAAGCAATAAAATAATATTCGGGGGAAGAGATTCCCCCTTTTTTTATTGGAGGGAAAGATGAAGATTCTTGATATAGCCCTTTTGATAGTACTCCTAATCATCACCATCTACGGATGGCGGAAGGGAATAATTGCTTCCCTGCTACAACTTGCGGGAATTGTTGTGTGTTTTGTTTTAGCCGGAAAATATGCCCCCTTATTCCAAAATGCTTTAGTCAATAACTTTGGATTAGGCACGACATTGTCGATGTTTTTGGCATATTTACTTGTAGTTATTATCATTTTGCTTATCTTTCAGATTATTCGCTTACTATTGGAAGGTGTTCTGAAACTACTTAATCTAACCATTATCAACAGGATTCTCGGAGCACTATTTGCATTTATTAACGGAGTTTTACTGTTTGTTGTGCTGCTTACCCTGATAGAAATATCACCGGGGAAAGAGTCCTTTGTGAACTCTACTAAAGGTTCTGTCTTTATTTCAAGTGTCAGAGAAGTGAAGAATGAACTGATTAATACCCTGAACAAAAATGAGATTCACTTCATCCAAAGCTCTAAGCAGGGAAAATCCATATAATAATGAATCACTCCGAGCAACTCGAATTTGATAAGATTATCCGACTCCTGGCAATAGAGTGTCAATCGGAACCAGGCGAAAGAATTGCCCTTTCGACAAAGCCTTTACTTGAAATTACAGTGATTAATCGGAAACTGTCTATCGCGAGGGAAATCCTCGAGATGATGGAATTTGGTTACGCATTTAGTTTTGAGGAACTGACTTCTCTTGAAGAGTTGTTTACCGAGCCTCTCCACGGAGTATTCAACTTTGAAGAGTTTAAAACGATATGCCGTGCCGTAATTATCGGCAATAGTGTAAAATCGCGAGAATCCGATATTAAGCCCTATTTGAACATTGCCCATTTTGTAGCAAAGATTTCAGGTCTCCCCCACATTGAAGAGAGATTTAATAAGACATTCGGACCGGATGGCGAGGTACTTGACAGTGCCTCTGCTAATCTCAGGTCACTCCGCAAAAATAAACAGAAAACCAGAGATGAGATTGTTCATCTTCTCAATAAAAAGCTACTGGATTCAGGCTCGGAGAAGTTCATTCAAGAAAAGATAATCACTCAAAGAGATGACCGCTATGTTATTCCCATCAAAGAAAGCTCTGCACCCTTTGTTAAAGGTATCATTCAGGGGCGTTCCTCCAGCAAATCTACTGTATATTTAGAACCGGAAGAGATTGTTGGACAAAACAATACTTTAAGGTTAATCTCTGAGCAGGAAAAGCAGGAAATTTATCGAATAATGAAGGAGTTTACTTCCGAGATAATGGAAGTTAAAGAAGCTCTGTTGCAGAATTCGGAAGTTTTGGCTGAATTAGACTACTATTTTGCCATTGGAAGACTTGCAAAAGCCTTTAAAGCCCAGATTCCGGAGATTGTAACTGAACCGATTCTTGAATTGACTATTGCCAGACACCCGCTCTTAATTCATAAATTCGGTGATTTCCATAAGGTAATCCCCTTCGACCTGACTCTGGGAATTGAATATAACATCATCGTCCTTTCAGGACCAAATACAGGTGGTAAGACTGTAACGATGAAGGCAGTAGGATTACTCTCGATGATGGCTCTTTCAGGTTTACCTATTCCTGCAGATGAGAAGAGTAAAATCGGTCTGTTTCATTCATTTTACACAGATATCGGGGATGGACAATCTCTGGAGAATTCACTCAGTACCTTCTCTTCCCATATTGCCAATATCAAATATATGCTCGAAAGAGCAGAATCTGACTCACTCATTTTGATCGATGAGATAGGAGCTGCAACTGACCCCGAACAAGGCTCAGCAATTGCTCAGGCAGTACTGGAGACCCTTGCAGAGAAGAGGGTTAAAGGAATTATCACGACTCATTACACTGCCCTGAAAGTATTCGCAGAACAGGAACCTTCTTGTTTAAATGCTTCCATGCAGTTTGATGCAGTTAAGCATTTACCGACTTACTCCTTTATTCCCGGGTTACCGGGTGATAGTTTTGCAATTGAAGTTGCTGAAAATCTTGGTCTGAATCCGAAGTTTATTAACCGAGCTAAAACTCTTGCCGGTACTCAGAACATTCAGTTTACTGAGATACTGAGTAAACTCGAAGAGCAAAAGAAATTATATGCCCGTCAGAAGTATGATTTTGAGCTTAAATCCAGACTGTTTGAAAAGAAGATTGAAGAGCTTAATCAAAAGATTGAGTCCGTTGAAAAAGAGAAAACTGAGATCAGAAAGAAAGCTTTAAAGGATGCCAGGGAGTATTTGATTTCAATGCAGAAAGAGTTTAACAACGACCTTTCAGAAATCAAGAAACTCGATAAGCAAGCCCGAAAGAATAGAAGCGAAACTTCTCTTAACAGGGTTCTTGGTCTGCAAAGAGAGATTTCGGAAGAATTTGAAGAACTCGACCCCAGTGGAAGAAAAAGAATCAGAAAACCGGAGATTGGTAAGAAAGTATGGTTAGGTAACTTTGAAACAGAAGCTGTGATTACTGCCATTCAAAATGACAAAATCATTGTTGACATGGACGGAATTGCTTTTACAACAGATTTGAGTAATATATATAGTGTAAGTAAAAAAAAGGCAGCTGAAGAGAATGTATCTCAAGTGAAACAACCCTCACTTGCCGGTAAAACTGTTCAAACCGAGTTAAAACTCTTAGGTTTGACATTCTCCGATGCTCAACCGCTCATAGATGAATTCATTGATAATGCCCTTCTGGGAGGATTGCATAAATTGAGAATTGTTCACGGTAAGGGAACCGGTGTTTTAAGAAACAAAGTACGATATTATCTTAAAAGACTTAAACAGGTTGAATCAATACACACTCCACCCATTGATGCCGGTGGTGATGGTGTTACTATCGTGGTACTTAAGTAGTGGAAGCTGCTCTCATAGAAGAAATCAGACAAGCAAATAACATCATTGATGTTGTCGGGAGTTATATTCCGATAAAACGAAGCGGTTCCAGCTTCAAAGCCCAATGTCCTTTTCATGACGATACACACCCTTCCATGATGATTAGCGATAAGAAGCAGATTTTCAAGTGTTTTGTCTGCGGTAAGGGGGGGAATGTTTTCACCTTTGTTCAAGAATATGAGCATATCTCTTTCATAGAAGCAGTGAAAAAACTCGCTGAAAGAGTCGGGATAAAGGTTGAAGAAGACAAAAAAACACAGATTGTTCGTACCAAGAATCAGCTCTTAATTGCAGTGTATGATGAGGCGAAAAGCTATTTCGTAGAGAACCTCAACAAATTCGGTGAATCTGTAATAAACTATCTGGAAAAACGGGGTATCAGTCGTCAGGTTATTAAGAACTTTGACATCGGATATGCCCTGGACAGCTATGGAGGATTGAAGGGGCACCTTCTGAACAAGCATTTCGGTACTGATATTCTTAAAGCATCCGGTCTCTTCGGTAATAATGAAAACGGATACTTCGATTTGTTCAGAGAAAGGTTAATCTTTCCCATTCACTCTTCAACCGGTAAAGTTGTTGCCTTCGGCGGTAGGAAGCTTAATGATGAGCAACCGGGAGGAAAGTATATAAACTCCCCCACTACTGCCATTTATACTAAAGGAAAAGAGCTGTATGGCTTTTTCCTGACCAAATTCGACATCAGCAAGAAGGGTTTTGCCATTATCTGTGAGGGCTACATGGACTTTTTGAGGCTCTACAGTACAGGTTATACAAACTGTGTTGCATCTCTGGGTACTGCGCTGACTGATGACCAGTTAAAACTGTTGAAACAATTTACTTCGAAACTCTATATGGCTTATGACGGAGATGATGCAGGACTAAAAGCAGCCATTCGAGGTTCGATTATATCCATAAGCCAGAATTACAGACCCTACATTATAGAACTCCCGACAGGTGAAGACCCTGACAGCTACCTGCTGAAAAATGGGGTGGAGAGTTTTAACGAATTGATTGATAAAGCCTTGCCTTTTATTGATTTCTATGCTTCCTCGTCCAAAATAAAACTTGACAAAAAGGCTCGTATAGACGAGT
>JAFGVF010000096.1 GCA_016938155.1 Candidatus Cloacimonadota bacterium | reverse complement strand
TTAGAAATTGTATCCCAGAACAATGATTATTGGGATGGGTGTTTTATTCAAACGGCTGATATAGATGCTTCTGATACATTTAATTGGAATGATGGTTTAGGCTTTTCTCCAATTGGTAATGTTGCTTATGCTTTTTTTGGTAATTATGATGGTAATCAACATACCATATCCAATCTATATATTAACAACCCTCAAAGTTCTTTCATAGGTTTGTTTGGTAAGATGTCTCATGCAAATATATCTGATCTTGGGTTAGTTAATGTTGATATTACCGGAGAAGATTATGTCGGTTCGATTATTGGATCTATTAATAGTCATTCAACCGTTCAAGGATGTTTCTCAACAGGATTTGTTACCGGAAATGATAATGTCGGCGGTATGGTAGGAGTTTCTTGGGCAGGTATCGGTAACTGTTATTCTTTTGTAAATGTTATAGGTAACAATATGGTCGGAGGACTAATTGGGGCATATTACTCAGAGACTTTAAGTAGATGCTATAGTACTGGTCAAGTTACTGGTAATGAATTAGGTGGTCTTATTGGTTCTCAATTTTCGGCTTCAGTTGTTTCTTCCTTTTGGGATGTGGAAACTTCAAATACTGATACAAGTAATGGTGGAATTGGACTGACTACAATTGAAATGAAAGACCTTGATACTTACTTATCATATTACTGGTCAATAAATAGTCAAAATAGTACATGGGGTATTAATGAAGTAGTAAATAATGGTTATCCTTATCTTAGTTGGCAGGAAGTTTCTAATCTACCTAGCACAGGTGAAGTACTGATATCAGAAATATCTGATAATTTACCAACCGAATCTGTCTATTCCGGATTCATTGAGTTATATAATAACTCACCTTTTTCAGTGGATATAAGTGGATATCAGATTCGAAGAGGAGATAATTCAGAATCGTTTATTCCTTCAGGATATTATTACACTATTCCTGATGGTACTATTCTTAGAACCAGAGCTAGATTGATTATTGGTAATGGTGCTACTGAGGAACAATTCAAATCAGCTTGGAGTATTACAGAAGATAAAGATTATCTTGCAGGAGATTCTGCACTGGATATTGCCAATGGTTATGCATATCAACTTTGGAATCCGAATGTTAGAGCACAGAATATTGATGAATCACCTGATGTGAATGCCAATGAACATATTATCCAAGAGACACCGGGAGTATGGTCTGCTCCAGACTCACCTGAAAACTCAACTCCGGGCGAAAACAGCTCGGGGCAAATCCTTCCGGTTACACTTTCAAGTTTTACGGCAGTTCAAACAGATAACAATTGTGCATTGTTAGAATGGATAACCCAATCAGAGTCTAATACTGCAGGTTATAATGTTTTAAGAAATACAGTTGATAATGTGGGTAGCTCTATCTTAGCAAATGCCAGTCTAATAGCAGGAACCAATACATCAACGGAACAACACTACTCCTTCACAGATGAAGAGGTAGAATTGAACACTGAGTATTATTATTGGCTTGAGAATGTGGATTTTAATGGAACAGTAACATTATTTGGACCGATAGCAATAAAAATTGAATCCGATGGACCTGAAGATGAGAATCCGGAAGTTGTCTATACAACCGGGATAAATAGTTTGTATCCAAATCCTTTCAATCCTTCAACCACAATAGCTTTCACATTAAAAGAGGACAGTGATGTCAAAATATCAATCTTTAATTTAAAGGGTGGTAAGGTCAGAGAACTTGTTGATTGCCATTTTACAGGCAGACAAAAGCATACTGTAGTTTGGGATGGTAAATCTGATACAGGTAAGCTTGCTCCAAGTGGAATGTATTTCTTAAAGTTTAAAGCTAATGACTACTCGAAAACTATCAAAGCGATGATGATAAAATAATCATTTTCCGATATAGAATAAGGGCTACCTGGAACGGTAGCCCTTTTTAAAACTAACTATAGACTTGTTACCTTTTCCTATCACTTAGAAGGATAAAGTCTCTTAGTTGCTGAGAAGTTTGTGCATTTAGCCAGTTCGTTCTGAAGTCATCATTATGCAGGATTTGAGCTATTGCAGCAAGGGCTTTCAAGTGGAGCCTTCGTTTGTTCAGACTACCGATTATCATGAAGACAGCTTTTACTTTTGGATTCTCTTTGGAGAAGAATATCCCTGTTTTACTTCTTACAAGTATCAGATGAAATCTATCGCTTTCTTCTAAGACAATATGCGGTAAAGCAGTGAAATCAGTGAGTGCAGTACTGCCTTCACTTTCCCGTTGATTAAGAAGTGATACAATAGCCTCTTTTTCAAGTTGGAATTTTGAAGTCAACTGTTCTGCTAAGAAGCTGAAGAGTTCATCTTTAGTATCAGCCATCACATTTTCAAAAGCCATACTCTCCAGCACAACATTATCGAACTCATCATGTTCAATATCATCTCTCTGGAGGATAATATCACGCAGCTCTGTCTCTAATGCTGAGGATACTATCTTCCTGTTTACGACTCTTGCCATAATATGTAGAAATGCATATTCAGTTTTGGCAAATCGACGGCCAAACAGCAAGTATATGATGATAGAGAAAATGAAGAAACCTAAGCTGATTTCGATGGTAGCAAGTCCCATATCCACGACAAAGAAACCCAGGAGAAGTATTGTGAAAATCTGTAACCAGGGATAAAGTGGAGTTTTAAAAGTAGGCTGATAGTTTCTGATTTTGCTTTCTCTAAGGATTATTACAGCTACATTTGCCATAATGTTTGCACTTAGGATAACAGTTGATGCAGCCTTGACCAGAATTTCAAGAGGTAATAGTAAAGTGATAAAAATGAAAGTTCCTGTTACCAGAAGTGAGATCACGGGAGTTTGCCGTTTTTTATCCACTTTTCCGAACAAAGCGGGAAGAAGCTTATCCCGGCTTAATGCAAGGGGATATCTTGATGCTGAGAGGATTCCCGCAATGGCTGTTGTTACAAATGCCAGCACGGCAGCAATCGAGATAATGATATAACCGATTTTGCCTGAAAAAATCTTAGCAGCATCTGCCAGAGGTGTGAATGAACCGGCTAACTTTTCTGCAGGTAATACTCCCACTGTTACAAAGAGAAGGATAAAGTAAATTATAGATACTGCTACAACAGCTGTGATTAACCCAAGTGGGATATTCCTACCCGGATTTTTTACTTCTTCCGCAACGCTGGCAACACTTATCAGACCTCCAAATGATACAAAGACAAAGCCTGCCGTAATGAGAAGTGAGTTCTTCCCGTATGGGAGTAGGGGAGTATAGTGTGCATACGAGATGTGAGAAAAGCCAAGGAGTGTGTAGGCTGTCAATATGAGAAGTAATCCTCCTACCAGCCAAAGTTCGAGTCTTGCTGCCTCTTTTACTCCTGCTATGTTTAAGATTACGAAGCCACTTGTGAGAATGAACGAGTTGACAATAAGTGGTGAGCCTGTAAGCAGAAAGATAACTTCAGATAAACCAAAGATAGCGAACGCACTTTTCAGAGAAATTGCCAACCATCCGAATATACCCGAAACTGTTCCCGCTAAGGGACCCATACTCCGATTCACGAAGTAGTAGTCACCACCTGCTTTCGGCATAGCGGTTGACAGTTCAATCACGCTTAATACTCCCAGAAGTGCCATGATGCCGGCAAGAAAGTATGAGATAAAGATTGCAGGTCCGACCTGCTGAAAGGCAAGCCCGGGGAGAATGAAGATACCTGAGCTTATCATCGCTCCGGCAGCAATACTAAACACATGCTTGAAAGTTAGTTCCTTTTTAAGTTTCATTATCACCTCGTTTCTGTATGGAGTCAAAGATATAATATATCAGAATAATTGCGAGAAAAAATAATTATTCTCCCTCCTACGCAAGAAATTCCTGCTACAAAGGGAATAGTCAGACCTGCACCGCAGCAAAGCGTGGGGAGGGAATGGGCTATTTCTTCCAGCAGGACTCCCTCGCATAGCAGGGAGTTTCGTGTTTCTTCATCGACCGGAACGGTCGCGTAGGGCATGCATCCCTGCTTGCCAAAATCGACAGGGTAGTTGCATTTTTCATCTTGCATCTTGCATCTTGCATTTGTAATTCGTAATTTGTATTTTCCTCCTCTCTCCACTTATCCCTTGACACCATATAACAAATCTTCATTCCTTACTTAATCAGCAAAACATATACGAGGGAATTAT
>JAFGVF010000095.1 GCA_016938155.1 Candidatus Cloacimonadota bacterium | reverse complement strand
ATCGATTTTTTCTATGTCTTTACCGCCTGCCATAGCCATATCAGGGCGACCACCACCCTTACCACCGACCAATTCTGCAAGCTTTCCAACAATTTTCCCTGCGGGATATTTAGTCTTCATGTCTTCCGATACAACTGTCAGTATCGAGACCTTATCATTTATAACTGCAAAAAGGATGCCTATTCCGCTTCCCAGCTTTTGCTTGAGAATATCTCCGGCATTCCTCAATTCATCGGAGTTGTCAATTTTCACTTTACCTGCAGCCACACTAACATCTCCGATTAAAACTTTCATATTCACAATATCATTTATTTCAGAACCGGCAGCTTGACTTTTCAGTGATTTCATTTCATTCTTAAGTTCATGATAATCTGACAATAAACTCTCAATTTTCTCGATTAGCTGTTCCTGTCTGGTTTTCAAAAGCTCAGAAGCGTCATCAATCACAACCTCAAGGTGCTTATAGTAGTTAATAACTGCCTGCCCTGTAATCGCTTCGATTCTGCGAATACCAGCCGAACTCGAAGACTCAGAGATTATTTTAAAGTTGCCGATGTTGGATGTTTTAGCCACATGTGTACCACCACACAGCTCTTTAGAGAAACTATCTATAGAAACAACTCTAACATTGTCACCATATTTCTCTCCAAATAAGGCAGTTGCACCTTCTTCTTTAGCCTTATTCTGGCTCATTATATCAGTAGCAACAGGTGAACCTTTTCTAATCTCGGCATTCACTAAATCCTCAGTCCCGGCAATTTCAGCAGGAGTCATTCCTTGAAAATGAGTAAAGTCAAAGCGTAGGTTATCTGCTGTAACCAGAGAACCTTTTTGTTGAACATGTTCACCGAGAACCTTCTTTAAAGCTGCATGCAGAAGGTGAGTAGCTGTATGATTGGCAGCGATTTTGCTTCTGTTTTCCAGATCTACAGTTATTGTTACCATCTGCTCCGATGGAATTCCCTTCACCAATCTGCCGTAATGTATAAACAAATCACCACTCTTTTTTACATCCTCAACATCGATTTTAAGATTATCGGCGGAAACAATCCCCCTATCTGCTATCTGCCCGCCTGATTCGGCATAAAGTGGTGTTTTGTCCGTAACAAAGACGATATAATTGTCATCATTCAGCTTGTATTTTCTTATATAAGAGTGAGAACTGGTCTGTGTGTATCCCACAAACTCGGTAGCAGACTCCTTATCTATAACCACCCAGTCAGATTCTTCTACATCAAGTTTGAAAGCAGAGGCTGAACGAGCCCTTTCTTTTTGCTCTTCCATCAGTGTATTGAATTGCTTTTCATCAACTTTGAGTCCCTTTTCCTCTGCGAGAATCGAAGTCAAATCCAATGGGAAGCCAAAGGTATCATACAACATAAAGGCATCACTGCCCGGGAAGTAGCCCTCTTTTGCGTTAACAATCATCTCCTCAAACTTAGCCAAACCTTTATCAAGCGTTAAGTTAAATCGTTCCTCTTCACCTTTAATAATCATTTTAACATAGTCTTTCTGCTGCTTGAGTCCGGTAAAATGATGCCCCATTATCTCAATCACTGTATCCACTATTTTATAAAGGAAAGGTTCTTTAAGATTGAGAACCCGTCCCATTCTGGCAGCTCTTCTGAGGATACGACGAATAACATAGCCCCGCCCTTCGTTGGATGGTATCCCACCGTCGCTGATACTGAAGCTGAGTGCCCTGATATGGTCGGCAATAACCCGATGGGGAATACCTTCAACACCTTCCGAGTATGGAACACCCGAAATATCAGCTATATGGTCAATAATAGGGGAGAAGAGGTCTGTCGCATAATTACTTGTTTTCTTTTGTAAGACCTGACAGATTCGCTCAAATCCGGCACCTGTATCCACATGCTTCTTCTTCAAAGGCGACAATGAACCGTCTTTTGCACGGAAATACTGCATGAATACAAGGTTCCACAGCTCAATATAGCGATGGCAGTCTCCATTAACTTTACACACATGCCCCGGATAACTCTCAATCCCGCAGTGTTCAGCTCCTCTGTCAAAGTGAATCTCCGAACATGGTCCACAAGGTCCTGTATCGCCCATCTCCCAGAAGTTATCTTTATCTCCATGATAGCTGATATGCTCAGGATCAATGTCGGTATAATTTTTCCAAATCTCAAATGCTTCGGAATCAGTATCATGCACGGTTGCATAAATCTTATCCTTTGGAAGCTTCCAGACACCGGTTATCAGTTCCCAAGCCCAGGTAATCGCTTCTTTTTTGTAGTAATCACCGAATGACCAATTGCCCAGCATCTCAAAGAAGGTATGATGATAACCATCTCGTCCGACTTCATCCAGATCATTGTGCTTGCCACCGGCTCTTATACATTTCTGGGAATCAACTGCCCGAGTATAAGTAGGTTCAACTTCACTGAGGAAGATATTTTTAAATTGGTTCATTCCGGCATTTGTAAACAATAAAGTCGGGTCATCATGAGGTATTACAGGTGCTGAAGGCACAGCCTCATGTCCTTTGGATACAAAAAAATCTATGAATTGCTTTCTGATTTCACGACTCGTAAGCATCAATCACTCCTGTTTAAACAATTTTTATCAACTTTTAAGAATAATTAGGCAAGTCAAGAGAATTATCAAATTTGGCATTCTCCCGTTTTTTTTATTGAAGCATCGTTATAAATGGATAGATTAATATGTGAATAGTGCAACCCTTCCGTAAAGGGGAATTAACCACTTAAGCTCGCACCATTACGAGTAAAGCGAGTTCGGGGCTATGCGAAGGTCAGTAGCTCGCACCATTACGAGCTTGCGAGTTCGTGGCAATGCGATAGCAGGAAATGTTGAATGCTAAATGCTGAATGATTAAGGAAACCTTTCAAATGGTCTTCAGACCTTTGAAATGGTTGGAATTAATAGCTGGACTCCCTCGCGAAGCAGGGAGTTTCGTGTTTATTCTTTTTTCATCTTTTCTATAGGAAGTCCGCTCTCGCTTCGCTCTTGCAAACTCCCGTGCCTGTCATTTCTTGTTCAAAACAAACCGCAGGTTTGCTTACCGTAAGCATCCTGCTTGCATCTTGTTAAGGGAAGCCGAACTCCAATTCGGCTTATCGAGCATAGCTCGATGCAATGAAGCGACCGTTGGTCGCTGTGGCAAATCGGAGTTTGCCACCCCAAACCCCACATGAGCTCGCACCATTACGAGCAAAACGAGTTCGCAAGCCGAAGGCGAGCAACTATTATTATTTCGGGGCAATGCGAATGAAAAAGGGAAAAAAATACAGAATTCAAAGATACCTCCTCAATTCATTACACTCTTATTCGCAATACTCCCATCTTTTTTAATGCTTATAAGAAATGGAAATCCCCAAGTATTACCCCAAATATTACTCAACTCCTCTGTTTATGCCCTCGGACTTCCCTCGAACAATTCCTGAAATTTTTTTGATAATCTCTTGATCATTTCTTCCTCCTTACTTGACATGAGCATCAAGAGAGCATCAAGAGACCATCAAGGAAGCATCAAGAGACCATCAGGAATTGTCTTAGTGACAAGAGGGAGAGATATGGATGCAGGTTTGCGTACAGCGAGCATCCTGCTTGCTGCATTGAGTTCGCACCATTACGAGCAAAACGAGTTCGCAAGCCGAAGGCGAGCAACTATTATTATTTCGGGGCAATGCGAACTTAACAACCATCCCGTCACTTTCATTGCCACCCCTCCATAGAGGGGAATTAATTGTATTAAATCGGAGTTTACCGCCCTTTAGCCACAGATGTAAAAACTACTTGACTAAAAATAATCTTTTACGACAAGTCTAAACAGGTCTGTTCAGTTCATCAGTTAACTGATTGGAACCTATTTGATTACACATAAAAGAGAGGGAGTATATGCAATCTGATGTCGGAATGTTGCTTAGAAGAGTGTTCCTTACAGTTGGACTACTGCAGTTAATATGCCTTGTAAGTGGTCAGGGAAGTTGGATAATGAAGTATGGGGAAGAAGGGAAAACCATCACTAAAGTAACCACAGTAAAGCAGTATCATCAAAATATTTTCCTTGGTTTGGAAGGATTTGATCATGAAACAAATGAATCCTTTACCCGCATTCAGGGGTTTACTTTGGATGGATTACCCATTGAAGGTTTTAATCAGACTTATACCGGTAATCCACCCCAAGTCGGCTCAGGATTATTTGAAGCGTTGTCATTTGAGAAAGTCATTACACCCGTTATTGAAGAATTGGACGACGGGCATTTCCTTTTCAAGTGGATTTGTTCTTACGCAGAGCAAAATTATGAGTATAATGACAACTATATACTACCGGACAGTGTTGAGACAATCACTGAGTTCCCATGCTCTATTAACAAGCTTTATAACAGAGCATTTGCTTCGTATTATTTCGTAGTTACAGGCAAGGCTATTATCAATGGTTCCGAGATGCCCTTTGCTTTGTCCGCTTTCCAATTCGGTGAACCTTTCGGTTATTTTAAGTGTTACCCGAATCTACACGCAATAACAAGTGTCAGTACATATAATGACCACCGATTAATAGTCGGTATAACACCGGATTGCAGGTGTAAACTTATTGTCGAGGAAGATGAAGATGTATGGGAATTTGATTTCACTTCTACCTCTGATTCTATGCAATCCGTTTCAACTCCCCAATTGATATCCAACTGCATATCGTATCAGGATGAGAACCTTATGCTGAATATTGCCCTCTATTCTGAACATAATTTTGAAGTAATATACACTGAACAGCTTGAATCTTTCGTTGAATCAATTCCGATACTTACTCTCGATGATTCCTTTATCTTCGCTTACATCAAGCAAAATAAGCAATTTATAAAGCGTATTGATATAGACGGAAATCTGATATGGGAAAACTCTCT
>JAFGVF010000009.1 GCA_016938155.1 Candidatus Cloacimonadota bacterium | reverse complement strand
GTGAGAAGAAGCACTTTTTTGCTCAGAAGGTGCAACTATAGTAACTGAATGCTTGGCATTTCTTAAGTGTTCGGCAAGAATCTGAATTCCGGGGGCATTTATCCCGTCATCATTAGTTAAGAGTATTTTCAAATCTTTTCCTTGTTTTTAAACTAATCTCATTATTACTAATACAACTCCAAAAAGTATGCTTAAGATACTTAACACAATATATTGAGCCGGTATCTTTTTAAGGGTCCGAATAAACCCCCTCTTCTGCTTTCTCATTGAAGGTGGTAACGAATGCTTATCAACACTTCTCAATATTTTCTTTCCTGACTCTGTATCCAAACTCTGCAAAAAGGATATCTGAGCCATATTACCCCATTTTACTTTACCATCCTTATAGAAGGGATATAACCCCATCTCCTTCATTTTAGACTTAAAAGTATCACTCACATCACCAATCTCATCAAAGTCCATCACTCTGATATTACTAATTTTACCCATATCGTCCCTTCTTTCCTAAAGTAAATCAATAATGTAGTAATTACGGTCTATCTGTCAAGCATTAAAAGGATGTTTTCTCATTATTTAACATGAATGAATGGTTTTGTTTCACCTAAACTTTTCTCCGATTGCACAAATCCATTGAATATTTCAGCGTGAAATCTCTTTTTTATAAATATTTCTGAAGCTGACTCATTCCTGCTCTTCTCTTCACTGTGGATATCTTTTACTTTAACTTACAGGTATTTCTCAGAGTAAACACAACCTGGTTCATCCATGGCAACCTTAATTTACCCACAATAGTTATTATCAAATCAGGGAGAGTTGACTACGGTATTTTTCCATTCTTGCCCTATTCAACTATCCGCAATTTTCCCACTGTGTTTCCACTGTCCACCCACTGCTCACTCACTGAAACAGTGGGTTCACAGTGGGTGGGCAGTGAGTGAGCAGTGAAGAAACAGTGAGTAGTTGAACAGCAGGTAAAAAGACGATTATTACACCCCTGAATGTCCGAAACTCCGCATAAAACCCACTGTACATCGAGATTTTTATGTTTTGGAATGTGAAACAGTATGGATAAAAATGGACACAAAATATGTGTAAGTTATTGCAAATACCACTGTGTTTACTTTTCAGTTATAGCAACTGTAGATTAACATTCATGAGGAGTGTTGGCAAGAAATCAGTAGCTTTCGCTGAAAGCTTTTATCAAGGGATTAGAGTTGTTGATAAGTTCCTCCAATGTTCCGTGAAATATCACTTCTCCATTATCCAGCATGATGATGTTATTGGGAAAAGCCTTTAAAATGTTACGGTCATGCGTAATAATAACGGAAGCCCATCTGTTTTTGCTTGAGAGTTCTGTTATTAAAGAGATAATCTCGCTTGATGTAACAGGGTCAAGTCCGGTAGTCGGTTCATCGTAGAAAACATATTCCGGTTCGAGCACAATTGCCCTTGCAAGCCCAACCCGTTTCCTCATCCCTCCCGAAAGGTCAGAAGGCATAACCTCTTCGATTCCAACCAATCCTACCATTTCCAATTTCTCGCGAACAATCTCGGTAATCTCATTTGAGGATAGCTTTGTATGCTCTACAAGTGGGAAAGCAACATTCTGATAAACATCCATCGAATCGAACAAGGCTGAATTCTGAAAGACCATAGAAATCTTCCTGCGTATCAAGTTAAGGTCTTCTGTATTTCTTGGAGTATGCCTGATACCCTCAACTTCAATCTCTCCCCTATCGTAGGAGTGTAGTCCGAGAATACTCTTTATAAGTACTGTCTTTCCACAACCGCTCTTCCCGATTATAACAGTTGATTTACCTTCGGGAATATCGAGCGAGATATCCTTAAGCACAGATTTCTCATCAAAGGAAACGGATAGATTTTTGATGCTAATCATGAATTTGAACCTCTAATCCATCTTCGTAGATGCGTATGGGATTGTAAAGTTTATAATCGCCTTGTTTTGCGTTTGGATCCTCAAAGTATGCTCTCACATAGTGGTCGGTAAGAGCTGTCCAAAATCCGTCCGATTGGGATTCTGAGATTCCTCTGAGCATAGTGTTTCCGGCAAGGAGAAGTTTGAAATATTCCGATTTCTTTCTCTCCGAGAGTTGATTAAGTTCATTAACTCTCAGATTTGCAATCTTCCCGTTAATCTGTTGTTTCATCTCAGCAGCAGGAGTTCCACTGCGACGAGAATAGGTGAAGTTATGCAGATAAGTGAAATCAAGTTTCTCTAAAAAAGTGTAGGTTTCTCTAAACAGTCTATCTGTTTCACCGGGGAAACCGCTGATAACATCGAAACCAAATGCCATATCTGGACGAATTGTCTTCAATTCCTCAACCTGTTGTTTAAATTCAGCAGTCGTGTATCTCCGTTTCATGGCTTTAAGGATTGTATCACTTCCTGATTGCAGAGGGATATGCAGATGGGAGCAAATCTTCTTATTTTCAGCAATCTCCCCTTTCAAACCATCTGTAAACAACTGTGGTTCAATAGAGCTTAGCCTAATTAACTCCACTCCGCTCATTGAGCTGATATCTCTTATGAGATGCTGTAAAAAGTAATCCTTACCTAAGTCCCTGCCATAGAGTCCAAGATTAATACCACCCAGCACAAACTCTTTGTAACCGTTTGCGGTCAGCAATTCCACTTGCTTAAGTACATTCTCCACTTCCCGACTGCGGGAATGTCCACGGGCATAAGGTACGGCACAATAGGAGCAATAGAAGTCACAACCATCCTGCACTTTCAGGAATACTCTGCTGTTTTCTGTCATGATTCCCGTACTCATCTCAGCGAAGTACTTCTCTTCCAGAATATCATGGAAATGCACTTCCTTGTTTTCCAGTAATCGGTAGATTTCGCCTTTCTGCTGATTATCGATTATCAAATCAATCTCGCCCATCTCCCCTATCTCATCCGGTTGTCTTTGAGCAAAACATCCGGTTACTACTATCTTCACCTCGTGATTCTGCTCTTTGTGCTTAAGAGCTTTTCTAATAGTGTTTCGGGATTTGAAATCAGTTCGATTAGTAACGGTGCAGGTATTGATAATATAGATATCTGCTTCTTCGTCAAAGGAAACAAGCTCGAAACCATCTTTCAGGAATGGTTCGACAATACATGATGTCTCGTATTGATTTATTTTGCAACCAAGGGTTTTAACGGCAATCTTCATTAGTCTTTCTATTCAGATATTCCCAGATTGCCTTTCCGTAAAGTGAATGCTCCACTTTGAGAACAGTTGCTCCTATCTCGGCAGGTGATTTGCATTGAGAAATATCGACCTGTTCCCTGGCTATAACTGGACCCTCATCATAGTTCGAATTAACCAAATGCACGCTGGCACCGGAAACCTGTCTCTGAGCATGAAACACTGCCTCATGCACATTCGAACCATACATTCCTTTTCCGCCGAATTCCGGCAATAAAGCAG
>JAFGVF010000094.1 GCA_016938155.1 Candidatus Cloacimonadota bacterium | reverse complement strand
GCTACTTTCTCATTCTCTGAATTTCTCAAATTCCAATGAACAGTACTCTCATTCTTGCCGTAACTGCCGGAGAACTGAGCGACCTTTTGTCCTTTAACATTATAGACATCAAACATCGGCATTGAGTTTGAGCTGTATTTAATTGTAATGGAATCAGTCGAGAGATTAGCGGGAGAGGGGTAGATGTTATCAAAGGCATTGACAATCAGAGGCTGGATACTCTCTTCACTGAAAGTGGTTTGAACAAGGAAGGTGTACCATCTGTCGCTGGGGAAATACGCTTCATTTATGCCATCTGTAGCCATTATCTTATATGTAACGGTATAGGTTTCCATCATCTGGACATTAAATTCTCCATTGAACAAATCAGCTCCCTGAGCGGAAAGAGTAAGATATTCTTCAGCACCGTCATTGATGCTATATACCATTTCGACATTCATAACCCCGTAGTTATCAGTAACGGTCGCACTGATTGTAATGGGCAGCTCGGAATCCAGAGAGTTTTCAATTGGAGTATGCACAATCACAGGAGCAATCTGGTCAGGTTCTGTTGTAAATGTATGAGGGTCAATCATCCCCATAACGGGTTGATTGGCAGCTCTGCCCGATTGGTCGGCAGCATGAACCGAATAAGCGTATTCAGCACCGGGGATAAGTGTGTAAGGTTGTGTTTCATAGAGATTACCCGTAGTGTGGATGAGGGGCAAAAGCTCACGCACAGGTTGATTATTTATTGCAATCTCAATGAATAGAGAGTCGGAGTATAGGGGAGAACCGCTATAGGGATAAATATATGCTTCAAAAGTTATATCGCTATCATAAGGCAACTCACCATGATAAGGTATATGCTGAATATAGAGCATTCCTTCATCTGCGAGTTCATGGGTACGACAATGAAGGGCATCTGTTGATTCCCAGCCTGAGGTTGAATTGTGAGTAAAAGGGAAAATTTCATAACCCGGCATAGCATTCTGATAAGCCTGAACTGCGGCATTATCATAGGAATCCCCCATAATCGGGAGGAAAACTCTGTTATTGATAATCAAAGAATTAGTGTATGGTTGATTGTTTGGAGTGTTAACGCGGAATACCTGATAAGGATAACCCCAACCACAATTCTGAGTTGCAAAGAAATTGGCAACGGCTTCAATCTCGTCATATTGCGAGTGTGACTGTGGCACACTCCTGATAAGGACTTTATCAACAGCGAGGAATTTACCCCAGCAGTCAATGTGGTCGATGTAAGTATTGTTGGGATCATCCACAACGAAGTAGTTCGTAATCCCCAGATAATCCTCCATGAGATTGTTGACATTTGTCTGATTGTTTCCATTCTCCTCATAAACCAATTGAGTCTGTGCAGCAGAACCCAAACCATCACACATATAATTGCCTCCTGTCTGTTCAAGATTCATCCCGAAAAGGTTTAACTGATAGGTATTGGCAAAAGTAATCGGAATCTCGTCATCGTTTGGACGGGGGCGATTATATACAAAATCAACGACACCCAGTTCGTCATTTCCATCCATGATAAACCATGGACCGTAATCCCGTGTCCAATAGGAGTCTGTTGTGGCATTCAAATAAGTAATATTAGCCATGTTGACACCATTGTTGATAAAGGTGTTGTTACAGCTGTTCTGCTGAGCTGCACTCACAACAGTGATGATTTCAATCTCCTGAGAAAGTTCAGCAACTAAAGCAACGGGTATTCCAAGAGGGTATCTGACCATAACGGCAGTCATCTGCTCAAACTCGGCAATTGCTCGCACAGGAGCAACAGGGGGTGGGGTTTCTTGAAAGTTTCTTCCGATTTCGTCCCTTCGTGTTACTTCCTCCGGTGTCATCCAATGAGGAAGAATACCGGGATTATCTTCATACCAGTGTTCAGTTCTATCGATTAAATCGGAATTGACTGCATAAACAGCAGATAAAAGCAGGCTGAGTAACAAAGCCGATAATATTCTTTTCATCTATAACTCCATGTTTTTGATATTAGTAATGCAATTTTCATGCTATTGACTGAGATAATTAACTTTACAAAAAGAATAGCTCATATAGTCAATAACAAAAATATCATTATGAGAATTGAGGTGAATCCAATGAGCAAAATTGAAGAATTTAGAAGAGAAAGAGCAAGATTGAATGAGTTACTCGACCTATACGGCAATAAAACAACAAAAAGGTTTCTGAATCTGGATACCAACACATATCAAGAAGGGGCACTATCAGCAAAATTCAAGGAATTGTTGGGGCTTACCGCTTCAATGGTCTTGCGATGTGATGATTGCATCACTTATCATCTCGACAGATGTATGCAGGAGGGAGTTACTGATGAAGAGGTGATAGAAACATTGAATATTGCTTTGATAGTCGGAGGCTCTATTGTAATTCCTCATTTAAGAAGGGCAATCGATACTTGGGTAAAACTCAAAGTGTGAAACGAAAGCACATCTTGACAGAAATCCGTGCTCTAAAAATCTGAGAAAAAGTAAGTTATAGGAAATATACAATGAGAAAACAAGTAGTAGCCATAGTGGGGAGACCTAATGTAGGGAAATCCACGCTTTTTAATAGATTAAGTCGTAAAAGAACGGCAATCATAGACTTTGAACCTGGCATCACACGCGACCGTAAATACGAAGATGTTTCGTGGAACGGCAAGAAATTTATCATCATTGATACCGGTGGAATAGTAGCAGACTCGAATGAACCGATGGATCACCTGATCAAAGCTCAGGCAGAGCTTGCCATGGAGGAAGCGGATTGGATTCTGTTTCTTGTTGATGCCAAGACAGGTGTAACTGATTTGGATACCATGATAGGTCAAATACTCGGCAGAAAGCGTGAAAAAGTTATGCTTGTTGTGAATAAAGTCGATAATGAGAAGGATGAGTTGGAGATATACGACTTCATGAAACTTGGTTTTGGAGAACCATTTCCAATTGCAGCCAACTCAGGTAGAAATACCGGTAATTTCCTTGATGAGTTACTTGCCAATATGCCCGAAACAATGGTTGATGATTTTGAAGAGGAACATGATAACCTTCATATTGCAATTGTAGGTAAGCCGAATGTCGGCAAATCCTCTATTACCAATTGCTTGTTGGGAGAACAGCAGGTGATTGTTTCGGATATCCCCGGCACCACAAGAGATTCCATCGATTCAGTTTTGAAATACTACGGTAAAGAGTATGTGCTTGTAGATACAGCAGGACTTCGTCGAAAATCCAAGGTTAAGTATGGAGTGGAGTATTTCAGCTCGATGCGAACCATTGATGCAATCGATAGAGCTGATTTAGTAATTCTGATTATCACGGCAGAAGATGAAATATCCAATCAGGAACAGCGAATAGCATCCTATGTGAGGAGAAGATTCAAAGATTTGATAGTTGTTGTGAACAAATGGGATTTGCCTGAAAAAGACAACTCAACTCTCGGACAGTTTGTGGAAAGAATAAAGAAGGAGCTTTCTTTTATCGATTATGCTCCGATTCTGTTTGTGTCCGCCAAAACCGGTCAAAGAATATCCAAGATAATGGAGAAAGTTGTTGAAGTAACCGAGGAATCCAATAAGCGAATTCCGACTGCTCAATTGAATGAGTTTCTGGAAAAGATAGTCTATAAACACCAGCCATCCAACAAAACAGGAAAAAGAATTAAGATATTCTATCTGACACAGGCAGGTGTGCATCCTCCGACATTCATTTTCTTCTGTAATGATGCTTCGTTGATAAAAGATGAGTATAAAAGGTATTTGCACAATCAGATTCGCGAGGAGTTCGGTTTTGCCGGAGCTACAATTAAATTAGTATTCAAGGGGAGGAAGGAAGATGATGTATCTATTGAGTATTAGTATTGCCTACATTCTGGGAAGTATCCCATTCAGCTTTCTTGCCGGTAAACTTAGAGGAATAGATATCAGAAAGCATGGTAGTGGAAATGTTGGGGCAACGAATACCTTACGTGTACTTGGAACAGTTCCGGGGATAGTAGTGATGTTGCTGGATATGTTAAAAGGTGCTCTTGCCGTTATTATTGCCAAACATTTGCTCCCTTCCTGCACAGATTCCGTTTATGAATTGGAACTTGTAAGTTGTGGTGTTATCGCCATTATCGGGCATATGTT
>JAFGVF010000093.1 GCA_016938155.1 Candidatus Cloacimonadota bacterium | reverse complement strand
CAATCCGGTAAAATCACTGTACCGACTCTGGAGTTGGAAGTTAATGTCGGAGTTGATTTCGGTAGCTTCTGGTCGGCCGGGACTCCTCGTCGAAAGATTATTCGCAATTCTCCAGTTAACATTACGGTTGATGATTTACCGGATAGCGGAAAGCCTGCTTCTTTTGCCGGTGCTATCGGGAAGTTTAAACTTAACGGTGAAATCAATCGTACTGAGTTGAAAGCCGGAGAATCTTTTCAATACACAATTACTCTAAGTGGGGAAGGAAATATCTCCCAATTCTCAGCCCCGGAGTTCCCCGCTCTTCAAAATATGAGGGTTATGACTCCGGAAGTTCAGAATGAAGCTATTGACTCAAAAAGCGGGAAAAAGACAGTAAAATACCTTGTCATCGCTCAGGAAAAAGGTAACTATATTATTCCCCCGATAGAGTTTTCCTATTTTGATACGGAATCCCGCTCATACAAAGTTTTGAAGACTCGTGAGTATGCCCTGACGGTTACGGAAGGCGATTCCCGCTTCGGTGGAGCAGTGGGCTATGTCCAAAGCTCGGTAAATCTTGAAGGAAAGGATATTGCCTACATCGTTGCAAAAAAGCGTGTCCCAGATTTTAAACCCTATTTTTCCTCATTCTGGTACTGGTTACTCATCATCATTGCTCTGGCTTTGGTCCCTTTGACATATTATTATGTCAATGAGAAGGATAAACTTGCAGGAGATGCAGACTTGATGCGTCAGAAGAACGCCTCTCGCATTCTTAAGAAGTATCTGACCCTTGCTTCCCAGCATGCTACAAAAAGAAGTGTAGAGTTTTATGCTGCTGCCCAGAACGGGCTTATTCAATATCTAACTGATAAGCTAAGGATAGCAAAGGGACTCACCACAGACCAGATTCTTAATGATATGACGGCAAAGGATACTCCGGCAGAGCTGGTGAACCGACTTAGTGAGTTTTTCGATATTTGCAATCAGGCTCGATTCATGCCGGGTGGATTCACCGGAGAAAGGATTAGCAAGGACTTTGAATCCCTTAAGAAGCTTATCCAAGATGTCAGCAGGCTTAAAATCAAGCATTGAGGTTTATTATGAAAAGATATATTTTTTTACTAATCTTATTAGCAACCGCTTCTCTTTATTCTGTCTCACTTTCCAATAATGCCCAATTTGTGAAAGCTAACGATCTTTACGCTGAGAAGGAGTTCGATAAAGCTCTGGAAGCTTATACCAATCTTACTGAACGAGGTATTGAGAACGCCAATCTCTATTATAATATCGGTAATTGTCATATCCGTACGAACAATCTCGGACTTGCCATCCTTAATTATAAGAAGGCACTCAGGCTCAATTCTAACCATAAAGAAGCAAGTAATAATCTACAGTTTGCTCTTTCGCTGACTAAGGATAAACAGGCAGAAGAGAATTCCGGTTTCATTACTGAAATATGGCAGAAGTTATTCGCAGTATTCAATGTCAACACTGCCTCATTAGTTACGCTCATCTTATTTCTCATTGTTATTACCGACATACTGTTGATTCTTATCCGCTTTAGGCATCGAGAGAAGTCAGTTCCTGTCTTCATTTTAACGATTCTGCTTTTCTTTTTTGTACTTAGTCTGATGATTACAATAGCCCGTGTGAACAGCTACAACAGCCATAAACCGGCTGTCCTGATGGCTGAGTCCGCAGTAGGGCATAGTGGTCCCGGAGAGGATTTCTCGCGTGTGTTCACTATTCATGAAGGTATGAGCCTCTCCCTCGAAGAGTTCCAGAAAGGCTGGGCACTGGTGAAACTCCCCAACGGACTCGGTGGCTGGATTCCCGATGATACATTCTTGAAGGTGAACCCGTAGTTTATCTTATATTTATTCCCGTATGTCCGTATTCTTTTGGGCATACTTGTTCTCAATCCCCAATGTAACGCAATTGTCCTCAATTGCAATGAGTTTCGTGGGGGCGAATTGCGTTCGCCCGAATGAGACGCAAGATATGGCGTCTTAACCGAAAGAAGGGACACACTATCAATAATTTCTGACACATGCCTGAAACTGCTTCCCTTTTTAACTTTCACTTCCGAATATTCCCACATTATCCCACATATGCTATAATACGGATTCACAGTGCGTTTTATGCGGAGTTTCAGGTTTTGAGGTTGCTTTCAGATTTAGTCCGGATTTAGCATCTCCGCGTTATATGCTTTCTTAGGTGTTTTATCAATTTCAACTAATCACCATTTAACAATCCACAGTGTCTTTTATGCGGAGTTAGAGTACTTTTACCCCTTTTCTACTATTCTATTTACCATCCCACTGTGATCCCACTGTGCTGTCACTGTGAACCCACTACCCACGCGGTGTCACAGTGGGAGAGCAGTGCGTGGGTAGTGAAAACCAGCTGTGAAATCAGTGAATTGTTTAATGGGGCGTAAAAGGTAGAATATTGAAGAGAAAAAGCTCTAAGGGAAGTGTCAAACATTGATATGGTGAAGCGTGAGTTAGTGTTGATGAATGAGTTAACCTTGTGGGACAGTCCAAAGTATAAGAGATTATCGGTTCTTGTTAAATCAGCACAAACCCTCGGATCAATCTTCCTAAAACAAAGTTTCGCCAAGATAATGATAATCTAACTTACCGGATTGAGCCCATGATTCAAGCAGGGATTGCACAGTTGATTTATATTCAGAATCAACACTCAATTCGAGCTTTATCTCTGATGAGAACTCCTGATTATTGAAAACAGGATTGAATTCTGAAAGACGATGTTTCAAGATATCGAAGAAGTCGTAGGGGATACTCAAACTATAGTGCGTGTGAGGGATAATCTTAATAAGTTCGATCTGAGACAATGCTTCTTCAACCGTAGAACCGTATGCATCGATCAAACCCCTTACTCCGAGCTTAACTCCCCCGAAATATCGGGTTACTACCACTGCGACATTTGTAAGCTTATGCTTTTTCAGGGTATTAAGCATAGGAACTCCTGCCGTTCCAGATGGCTCTCCATTATCAGAACTGTGTTCTGTCAGAACTTCGTATCCGATGATGTATGCCCAGCAGTTATGGGTTGCTGTCTTGTGGGCAACACTAATCTCGGTGATAAAATCCTTTGCTTCTTCAATGCTCTTTACTGTCTTTATAGATGCGATAAATCGGGAGCGACTGATTTTCAACTCATAACTTATACTATCTCTTATTGTGTAATATGTTGACATAATTCCTGCTCAATAATCCTTTAGATTTAACGAATTGATAATTCCCTGAGTTGTCAAATTTAAAGTGAGAATATAGCGATTAGTTTTAGTTAAAGGAATGATGTAATGGACAATATTAAGGTTATGGAAAGAAAACATATAATATTTGATTTTGACGGTACTATCGCAGACTCTCTCCGTTCAGGGATAGATATATTCAATTCCATTCACTTAAAATACAAATTGCCATTTATTACGAATGTGGAGTTGGAAGAGTTCAGGAGCGAGGGTATTTTTGCCCTAAAGAAAAAGTTAAGAGTACCATTCTATCGAGTTCCCTTTCTCATTGCTGAGCTTCGGCAGTTAATCAGCGGTAAAATAGATGGTGTACATCCCTTTCCGGGTTTGCCTGAGTTTCTACGCACCTTAAATGCAAAGGGGTATCATCTTTCGATTCTCACAAGTAACTCTGAGGAGAATGTCCGACGCTTTCTGGAAAATCATAATCTGAGTATGTTTACCCATATTCACGGGGGAAGCGGTCTATTTAACAAGCATCGAAAATTGAAGCAGTTTATGAGAACACTCGGTGCCGATCGAACGAATTCGATATATATTGGTGATGAAGTGAGAGACATTGTATCCGCTCGTAAATTAGGATTGCCAATGATTGCGGTTACCTGGGGATACAACTCTAAAAGCGTGCTCTTGCATTTCAAGCCGGAGTTTATTGTGGATTCCCTTGAAGAACTATACAGACTTTTCTTATTAAACAGCAGTGAGGAATGATGCAGGAAAGTTACAATAAAAAAAACAATGTGGCAGTGAATCTTGGATTGTTTAACAATATCGCCCTTACAATTCTTAAGCTTGTAGGTGGTATTCTCGGAAGAAGCTACTCTCTTGTTGCTGATGGGATTAACTCTGCAGCAGATATTATT
>JAFGVF010000002.1 GCA_016938155.1 Candidatus Cloacimonadota bacterium | reverse complement strand
GCTTCTGTAAGAGCTGGCAGTATCAGTTTCACTTTCATCTCTATTTCCCTTTTCTAGCAAACATATTTTATATCAATTTTAATTTCTATTGCTCTAATGTACATTACCATTCTTTCCCGGTTGTTTAATTCATTGATGTATAATAATATAGCACAAAAAAAAGATTGACCATAGCACCTCATAAAATATTAACTAATTGTGACTTACAAGAAAATATAAGGAGTTACTATAATTTGAAACATTCTAATCTAACTAAATTGAGTCAAGTAAAAACAACCAGCTTAGCTCAATGCAATGCAAATAGTTTTTATCAAGTTTCGTCTGTGCCGATGCTGGAATTGACACAGTCAATTTACTCCATAGAATGTAGAGTAACTGTCCTCAGTTGCTTGGAATCTTCCATCGCAATTCAGGAGAATCGCGTTACAAGACCTTTGAAATGGTCCTTAGACCTTTCAAATGGTTGGATTGATCTCACGAGCCTAATGCGGAAGTCCCTGCTTCGCTATGAACTCCCGATGAGAAAGTTGCGAGAGTCTCTGCTCTGCTATGAACTCCCGGTACGGATGATACAATTTAAAACCGGTAAGAAGCTCCTACGACTAAGTAATGAAACAGCGAGAAAGTATAGACTTCGTCATTATCAGCACCACCTTCAAGCATGCGATAACCAACTCTCAAACCGAGTTTCTCCCCGAGTTGGTAATTCAAACTTAGAGCAATATCTTCAGCTCTTCCCTGAGGAGCAGCCAAAGCATCTCCATCCAGGATTACATTAAATTTCTGACTCAGTTTCCAATCTAATCTGAAATTAATAATCGGTACAAAACCCACATTCTTCTTCTCGGCTTTCTTTTCACTGTCTTCCAAAGTGATGTAAGCGTCTCTTATCTTACCGGTAAAACCCACCCCGAAGGTCAGGTTTGGTCTTCTCACAAAGTCATAGCGATAAGTGAGACGATATGAGTTGAATTGGTAGGTTGATTCCAAATCGGTATTGGCAGAGAATGTTTTACTTTGATAGATTATATCTCTATCGACCTTGCCAGTAGCAGTAACCGAAAGAGGAGCATACAGCATTGATATATGATGTTTAGCATTGAAATGATAAATCAACTTTGCTCTGAAAAACGGCTCAATATCTGTTTTCAAATCATCTTTTAAGGAAAACTTCGTACCCTCATCACCCGGAATCCGCACTTCATTATAACCGGTGATAATAGCCCCACTCTCCATATCAACTTCAAACTCACTCCATAAACAAACTGCAGAAATCAATATCATAACTAAAATAGTTACTCTCTTAATCATCCTTTCTCCTCCATGTATTTGACTATACTTCAATTCTTTTTCAATTGCCATTCTTCGAAGAAGAGTAGTAGGCAAGTTTATTGTCAATAGTCACCAAATTACTTTGTATGTAAAGTATTAATTTAGAAGAGGGGGTTGAAGTCACTAATTTGCCTCCCAATTCCAAATAATCATACAATACTCTCCTCACCCAAATGCACCGAACTCCTAAGTCTCATCCGTTTTCTTCCGTCCCACCTACGCATTTGCCTATGTTACCTGTAGTAGACCCGTAAGGAAGAAGCACTAAAAGTGGAATTACGAATTATTAATGCAAGAAGAAAATCTCAATATGATACAAAATAAACACTTTCCAAAGCCTTACAGTTTTGGCAAACCCAACCGTGGGTCAACCGTGGATAAACCGTGGGCCGACCGTGGAAGTCACGAGAGACCCACGGGAGAAGTACGGTAAACCCATGAGACAAAATACCTGTTTCACCGGAATCATACCAATCATCCGCTTCCATGTATGACAGGATTGACTGCCGTTTCTCTTCCGCCTTCGCGTAAGTAATCCATATGAGAGGCGTAGCCCCCCCCTGAGAGAGACCTAAGAGGATAACTTGACACACGCTTATAAACTGGCACGGGGGAACGGAATCAGTAAAGTGACTGCATTCCACCTGCATCATAGCGAGCCTGATGCGTCTATTCAGATAGCTACTAGTAACAACAAGGATAATCGGAATACTAATAGTTCATATCTCTTGACATTATTATCTCAATCTAATACTTTAGAACAAATATAAATCGTGAGGCTATTATGAAAAAGAGTTTGAAGCTGGGAGAATCCAGAACAGAACAGATTTTGAAGAACTTTGAAGATATAAACCGCATCCCCCGTAAATCCAAGCATGAAGAGGAGATTAGTAACTGGTTACTTAACTGGGGAATGTCCCATGGGTTTGAATCTATACAAGACCATGTGAATAATGTAATTATCCGAGTTCCGGCAACTCCCGGATGGGAACAGAAACCGGGGGTAATCTTTCAAGGACACATGGACATGGTTTGTGTTAAAACAGCAGATTCACAGCATGATTTCATGAAGGATTCGATTAAACATGTGATTAAAGACGGTTGGCTTCATGCAGATAGAACAACCCTGGGAGCTGATAACGGCATAGCCCTCGCCATAGCCATGCAGATTGCCGTTGATAAAGAAATTGAGCATCCGAAACTGGAATTGCTTTTCACAGTTGATGAAGAAACGGGACTGACCGGTGCAGCAGAACTTCAATCTGATATCCTTACAGGTAAGTATTTGATTAATATCGATTCAGAGGATGAAGGGGTCTTCACAATCGGATGTGCCGGAGGTGGTGAATCTCGACTTTACCTTCCCAATAACAAAGAGGAAGTTCCTGAAGCCATGATACCTTTCAAACTTTCTGTCGGTGGGCTGGCAGGTGGACATTCAGGAATAACAATCCACAGGCAATCAGCGAATTCTATTAAGCTGCTTGTTAGAATACTGCTGTTTCTGGATAAGAATTTGACGATAAAAATATCATCCATAAATGGCGGAACAGCTCATAACGCCATTCCTTCTTCTGCTGAAGCAATCTTTTTTGCTCTGCCGACCAATACTTCATTCATTGATGGACTGGTTGACTTATATCAAGCTATCCTTAAAAGAGAATTCCACACTACCGACCCTGAGATGTTTGTTACAGCCGTACCTACAGAGTTCGCTGATAGAATGTCATTTGACTGCACAACCGCAATACCATTGGTTTATCTGCTCTCAGCTTTCCCGCATGGAGTTTATCGGATGAGTCCGGAAGTAGATGGTCTGGTTGAGACATCAAACAATCTTGCGATAATCAGAACGGACGAGGCTGAAATTGAGATTATCTCAAGCCAAAGAAGCTCTGTTATGTCTGCTCTTGATGATATTACCGACAAAGTTCAGGCACTTGCCTATCTCGCTAAAGCCAGAATCGAAGAAAGAGCTCCGTACGACGCATGGGAACCAATTTGGGACTCACAACTTCTGACCAAGTTTAAGAGTGTATATCACAGATTATTTGATAAGAAGCCGAAGATTGAAGTTATCCATGCCGGACTTGAATGTGGAGTTATCGGAAGCAAGTATCCCGACTTGGAAATGATTTCTATAGGACCAACCTTAAGAGATGTACATACCCCAGATGAGAAGCTCAAAATCAGCGATATCGGCAAGATATACGACCTGCTTGCCAATCTGTTTCAGGAGCTTTAAAACTATATTTATTGAATTAGAGGGGTTGCAAACAACCCCTCTTTCTATTAGCAAATTCACATTTTATATTTATTTTACTGGACAAGATTTTCACTAAATGGCATTATTGGTCTGATATGTGAGAATAATTAAATTGATAAGGCAACTTATCGGTTCAAGTATTCTCATATAGGTTAAAACTAATCT
>JAFGVF010000092.1 GCA_016938155.1 Candidatus Cloacimonadota bacterium | reverse complement strand
CAGTTATTTGGAGTGGTGTTGATAACAAAGGCGTTAATGTAGCATCCGGGGTTTATCTTTGTAAGTTGGTAGAAAAGAATAATATACTTAGCTCCATAAAGGTTTCATTGATTAAATAGGTTTTGAATTAACCTCCAGTCATTATCCTCGTCCCACACTCGCAGGAACCTGCTCTCTGCGGTACAAGGATGGAGATTGGGCTTTGTTGATAAGTAATTGTAGTAGCTAGGGTGAGTATTTATGTAGTACTCAAAACATCTCAATCAACATAGGAGGATTATATGTACAAAACAGTCTTTATCGTATTACTGCTAACTATTGTAGCAGTTTCATTATTCGGATTACATTCTGAAGATGATGGTTTTTTAATTGGAGATTATTCAGGTTACGCACTTGAATCGAATGCATTTGTTTTTCAAGCACTGCAGGATGCTCATTTCAATGTAAAAGTACAATCATTTTATAATTACAATGACATCTCGGCGAGACTGTTCAATCATCACGCGACCTTTATCCTCAGTCTATCTAGTCTATAATTCTACAGAGTTTCGTATTCTTTGACAAATCTTTGTCGGGTTTATCATATTAGTATGTATTGATTGTAATCCCCAAGCCCCTACTTTACATAGGAGTGTTGAAGATAAAGATAGATCCTTAAGATCAATTTATCTCTCCTGTTTCATGATTCTCCCATGAGCAATATGGACTTAATATTCACTTATCTCCCACTTAACACTCACTTGATTCCCACTTGGGAAGTGAGAATTGTGTAAGATTTATGTGCTTTATATATCCCTATTTAGTGTTTGTTGCTCATGGGAGAATAACGAGAGAAAAGGGAAAAATATGATGAGTGTTTCGTTAGTTATGAAGGATAGAGATATTTTCCGGTTGAATATCCAACAGATGCCTTTGAATCAAAAAGTTTGCACTAAATCACATTATTATTAAATGATGTGTAATTATAAGTGCAAGTAGATTGAACAGTGTCGCTCTTTCTGATAAGCTTCTTTTGTTTGTGGAAGAATTCTTAGGGATGTTACCATACAAGCCCAAATAATCCAGGAGAGTTATTCTACCCTAGCTTCATTTCCCTCATCGCAATGTATTACTCCCTGGGAGTAATTGTGCTCCCATACTGCCTAAATCATCAATCTGCATTTTTCCCACTGCTTTCCCACTGTGAAGGCACTGTGAACCCGGTGATTCAGTGCGTGCACAGTGGGAAAGCACTGCCTGCACAGTGCAAACTCAGTGCGTTGTTGAACCGGACCCAATGGGAGCAGTAAGTCTGCATAGAAATGGCAAAACTCCGCATAAAACGCACTGCGGATCGGTAAATGATAAAGTTTCGCTATGAACTCCCGTTGGTACCGATCCTTGCCTTGTTACTTTCGCTGCGGCCTCCCGAATGGAGCAATAGATACCATCCCCGTCCCACACTTCGTTGCGGTGCAGGTCTGGTAGTTTGGACTTGCACCGCAACGAAGCGTGGGGCGAGGACAAACACAAGTAACACCTACAATACCTTTGAAATGGTTGAACTACATTGAGCTGTTACGAAAGTCCCTGCTTCGCTATGAACTCCCGTTAGTGTATAAAAAAAGGGGAACCGGAGTTCCCCATAATAATTCTATTCCCATTCGATGGTTGCCGGTGGTTTGGAACTGATGTCATACACCACACGGTTTACACCCTCGACCTCGTTAATAATACGATTTGAGACCCTCTTTAGGAACTCATACGGTAGTTCCGTCCAGTCGGCGGTCATACCGTCGGAGCTGTTTACGGCACGCAGGGCACAGACATTCTCATAGGTTCGCTCATCACCCATAACTCCGACCGATTGGATCGGTAACAGCACAGCAAATGCCTGCCAGGTTTTGTCATAGAGATGGTTGGCATAGAGTTCTGAAATGAATATATGGTCAATCTCCTGAAGGATAGCGACCTTCTCGGGGGTTATATCGCTGATGATTCTTACAGCCAGACCAGGTCCCGGGAAGGGATGTCTGCCGACAAGATGTTCAGGAAGTCCGAGGGTTCTACCGACAGCCCGTACTTCATCCTTGAAGAGTTCGCGTAGAGGTTCAACCAGCTTCATGTTCATCTTTTCAGGTAAACCACCTACATTATGATGAGACTTTATAGTTGCCGAAGGTCCCTTAAAGGAAACGCTCTCAATAATATCAGGATAGAGAGTACCCTGAGCTAAGAACTTGGCAGTTGGATGCTTCTTTGCCTCTGCATCAAAGATCTCAATAAAGGCATTCCCGATAATCTTTCTCTTCTTCTCCGGGTCAGTAATACCTGCCAGACGAGAGAGGAAGATGTCTCCTGCTCTGACGGTCTGAAGACCCATTCCGAACCCATCCTTGAATATCTGCTCAACATCCTCGACCTCGTTCTTACGAAGCAGACCCGTATCAACAAAGATAGGGATAAGCTGGTCGCCGATTGCTTTATAGAGCAAAGCAGCAGCAACCGAGGAGTCCACTCCCCCACTAAGACCGAGAATAACCTGGTTCTCCCCCACAAACTCACGAATATCTCTGATAGTGCTTTCGATGAAGGAATCCGGTGTCCAGTCGGGAGTAAGTCCGGCAATATTGAGGACAAAGTTCTTCAGCATCGTAAGTCCGTTGACCGAATGCACGACTTCAGGATGGAATTGTAGAGCAAAGAGCGGTTTGGATTCATGAGCAATCGCTGCATAGGGTGAATTCGAGGTATAAGCAATACGATGGAATCCTGCAGGAAGTTGTTCGAGGGCATCCCCGTGACTCATCCAAATCTCCTCTTCGTCCGACATTCCGGCAAAGATGCTGTCATGGTTCTCAATCTTAATCTTGGCATAACCGTATTCTTTTTTAGAAGATTTACTGACCTTTGCACCATTAAGATGTGCCAATAACTGCATACCGTAACAGATTCCCAGTATCGGGATATCAAGTTCGATAATCCGTTTATCCGGAATTGGTGCATTCTCTGCCGTAACACTGAACGGGCTACCGGAAAGCACGATTGCCTTTGGGTCTTTGCTCAGAACCTCTTCGTAGCTGACATTGAAAGGGACTATCTCGCAGTAAACACTAAGTTTACGGATAGATTTGGCAATCAGCTGTGTGTATTGGGAACCGAAATCAAGAATGAGAACCATCTGTTTTGTCATCATTTTCCTCTATATGTTTTACTTATTAAATCCAAAGAAGGGATTAGCAACCTCTTCGTCACCAATCGTAGTCGTTCCGCCATGTCCGGAAAGAACAAGCGTATCTTCTGGCAGGGTAAATAGTTTATTCTTAATTGATCGCTCCAGATTCTCCATGCTTCCACCGGGGAAATCCGTTCTACCTATACTCATCTGAAAGAGAGTATCTCCACTGAAGAGAAAACCTTTAGAGTAGAGACAGATGCCACCTTTGGTATGACCGGGAGTATGGATAACCTTAATTTCTATCTCTCCGAGCTTGATTATCTGCCCCTCCTCAAGAAATCCGGTTGCTTTAGGGCTGACAATCTCCTCCCCTGTGAAGGCACTCAGATTCATTGTCGGATTAGTTAACATCGGGGCATCAAGAGCGTGTATCAGAAGAGGGACATTGAATTCCTTCATAAAGAATTCATTCCCGCCGATATGGTCAAGATGACCGTGGGTAAGCAAAATTGCTTTCAGTTCTAAACCGTCTGATTTTATCTTCATAGCCAGTTGTTTACTTGGAGCTGCCGGGTCTATCAGTACTGCTTCTTTCGACTCGGAATCCCAGACAAGATAGCTGTTTGTTCCGTATGAATCCAATAATATATGGGTAGTATATTTAAGCATTATTCCTCAATTAATTCTATATTTAACCACTTCTTCTTCACTAATTGCCTCAACCTCTATTTGTTTGTCAAGCTTGTTGTCAGTTCCATAGTTCACAACTGCTTTATTGCCGGCTTTCTTTACATAATAGAGCAGTATCGAAGCACAAGTAGATATCTCCTCCATTGTAACATGGTCGTTATCGGTGACTATTACTCCGAT
>JAFGVF010000091.1 GCA_016938155.1 Candidatus Cloacimonadota bacterium | reverse complement strand
TGGATAATGGACTGGTATTGGACAACTACCCGTGTGGTCTATCTGTAGTTTTCATCTGCCGGTACTCACAAGGAGCAGCAATACGGATTATAAAGAAGGGTCTTGAACAGTTAATGAGAGAATAGAAAGATTTATTGTCATGCCTGGGCTGTGAATGAGTTTGGAAAACCTGATCACAGTCCTATGAAGAAGTTTTGTATAAGATGGGATAATTCTTTAGTTGACACAATTTCATGGCAATTAAATTCACAGCATACAGTGAATAAAGAGGATAATTGTGAGTTTAGTAACGATAAATGATTTGTGTTTCAGCTTTGGAGGAAGAGAACTGTTTCGTGATTTATCCATGTCCATTGAAAACGACAGTCGAATCGGACTTGTGGGAGTAAATGGTTGCGGGAAAACGACTCTGTTCAATCTGATAAAAGGCAGTATGCGACCTGAGAGCGGTGAGATACTCCGTGCCGGGAGCTGTGAATTTGCCTTTCTCAGACAGGAAAATGAGCTTAATCAGTTACAGTCTCTCAGGGATGAAGTTCTTGCCTCAAGACCTCAGATGCTTGCTTTAGAGCATGAGCTGATGAATCTGCATAAGATAATGGAAAAAGACAGCAGTGATGCCATTTTAAACCGGATGAATCAAGTGCAGCATGAATTTGAGGCAATGGGAGGCTTTACCTTTGAGACCGAGATGAAGCTTGTGCTGACAAGTTTGAACTTCCCGGAAGAGGAATGGGATCGGTCGGTATCCGGTTTCAGCGGAGGGGAGCAATCCAGAATACAATTAGCCAAAATACTGCTGGCACCGCACAGCCTTTTATTATTAGATGAGCCGACCAACCATCTGGATTCCTTCCAGATTGAGTTTCTGAAAAGCTATTTACTTAAGAATACAACTCCTTATGTGATAATCTCTCATGACAGGTATTTTCTCGATGAGACCGTTACCAATATCCTTGATATCCGTAATAAATCGATAAAGCGATACAGAGGAAACTACTCAGCTTATGTGATGCAGTCGGAAGAAAACAGGAGATTTGAGGAAAAACAGTGGCAGGAACAACAGAAATATATAGAGAAAGAAGAGGAGTTTATTCGACGGAATTTAGCCGGACAGAAAACCAAACAGGCTCAGGGTCGAAGAAAGATATTATCCAGAATGGACACCCTGGAACGACCCGATACGATGGATAAGTTCAATCTTAGCATTGATAGCGAGTATCGAACCAGCAAAGATATTTATCGTCTGAGGGATGTTGCTATCGGGTTCAAGGACAAAGTGCTTGCCTCTGAAATCAATCTTTATGCCGGATATCGGGACAGAATAGCGATTATCGGACCTAACGGTTGCGGGAAATCTACCCTTCTACGAATCCTGCTCGGTGAGATGCAGCCCTTGAAAGGCGAGATTAAAACAGGCAGTAACTTCAAAATTGGTTTTTATGGTCAGATGCAGGAAGATTTAAACAACGAATTGACCGTAATGGACACAATCTGGGAACTTGTGCCCGGAATGGCACAGGGTTATGTTCTGACCTTTCTGGCAAGATTCGGCTTTATCGGTGATGATGTGAAGAAATTAGTCGGTTCGCTGAGTGGCGGGGAAAAGGCACGCTTGAAACTTGCAGTATTAATACATGAAAAGCCGAACCTTTTAATCCTTGACGAACCCACCAACCACCTCGATGTTTACATGGTTGATAGTCTTGAGGCAGCTTTGAGTGAATATGACGGTACGCTTATCTTTGTCTCACATGACAGATATTTCATCGATAAGATTTCCACCAAAAAGTGGGTTTTTACAGGTAATGAGATAATCGAAACCAACGATAATCTGGCAAGGATTATGAACAGTTTGGCAAAGAAAGCGATTGATGTTCCCGTACAAAACAAAGCAGTGAAATTAAAGAGCGAAAAAAAGAAGATAAACCCCATTCTGCTTCAGAATAAAATGAAGGAGATTGAACTGGTCGGTAGTGTTATCGCTGATTTTATAAGCGAGAAACACTCCCTGGAACTTGAGTTTACAAAGCCTGAAGCTTATTCCAATCCTGAAAACATACTCAGGATTAAAAGCAGAATAAAAGAGATTGATGATTTGTTGGTTATGAAGAATTCAGAGATTGCAAATCTTGAGGATGAATACCTCGCTATGAGTATTGAAGATTGAAGATTGAAGGAGTAATGATGCAGATTGTAGATTTACTTATAACTAATGCGAAACAATTACTGACAATAGCCGGAGAAAACTCACCCCGTAAAGGGAAGCAGATGTCGAATGTTGGCTTGATAGAAAATGGTGCCGTTGCTGTAAAAGATGGCTTGATAATTGGAGCTGGAACCACGGAAGATATTTTGAGTAAGTATGAATCCGATACGGTTGTTGATGCAGAGGGGAAAGTTGTCATGCCCGGCTTTGTTGACCCGCATACTCACCCCGTCTTTGTCCATACAAGAGAAAATGAATTTGCCATGAGATTAGAGGGAAAGAGTTATGTTGAGATTTCCCGGAGTGGGGGAGGAATTCGTTCTACCATAAAAACCACTCGTGATGCAGATGAGGAGACTCTATTCCAATTAGCAAAGAAACGGATTGAGAGGATGATAAGCGTTGGGACAACAACACTTGAAGCCAAAAGTGGATATGGCTTAACAACAGATAGTGAATTGAAACAACTAAGAGTAATAAAAAGACTACAGGATGAACTGCCGGTGGATATCGTTGCTACCTTTATGGGGGCTCATGAGTACCCTACGGAGTATAAGGATAACCACGAGGAATATCTGCAAATACTTGAGAATGAGATGATACCGGCTGTAGCTTCTCAAGGTGTGGCGAAGTATTGCGATATTTTTACAGAATTGCATGTATATAACATTGTGGAATCTCGCAGAATCTTGAGTTGTGCCAAGAAACACGGGTTGAATCTGAAGATGCATGCAGATGAGATTGAACCTATCGGTGGAGCCGAGTTAGCTGCTGAATTGAAGTGTACCGGTGCCGACCATCTGGGTGCTGCTTCTGATGAAGGAATAGAAGCTTTGGCTGAGGCAGGTGTTATTGCCACATTACTTCCGGGAACAATCTTCAGCTTGGGTATGAAGAACTATGCTCGGGCAAGAAAAATGATCGATTCCGGGGTTGCAGTTGCACTTGCAACTGACTATAATCCCGGAAGCTGTAACGCAGATTCACAGCAATTTATCACAACTTTAGCTTGCTTACAGATGAAAATGACTCCTGAAGAAGCAATAGTTGCAACAACCATAAATGCTGCTTATACTATAGAAATGGGGGACAAGGTTGGTTCCCTTGAGAAAGGAAAGCAAGCAGACATTCTCATAATGGATATGCCTTCTTACGGCTTCTTGCCTTATCACTTTGGCTCGAATAATGTGGAAAGAGTCTATAAACGAGGCATACTAATTTATAAATCGGAACAATAATTGCATAAAATCTGAATAACTACTATAGAAGAAATAAGATATAGATAACTCTGGAGGAAAAAAATGAAGAGACTCTTAATAATACTTATGCTGGCAGCAGTGACAATTGTCTGCTTCGCATCAGCGGACATGAGTGTCCGAAGCACTAATGAGAGAGTGAATGTTGTCTTCAGCAATTCATTACAGACAGAAGGAAGCAGGTCTTCCGAAGAGACCTTTATCCTGCCTGCTACAGAAGCAGAGATAAGAATTAACCGCATGGTTATTGAAGAAAGAGACGCAGACGGTAATCTTCTGAATACTTTGAGAAGTATTGATACCGACCGTGTGAGAATTTCCAATCAATATGTGATGAGAGAACTTTACAGTTTTGATGTGGAAGTTGTTGAACAAATTGAAGAGAATGGGGTAACATCCATTATTACAGATTTAGATTATGATTTAGTATCTCTAAACAGCGTAGCAATACCTGCTGAGATATCATCAGCTTTCAGAGGAGCTTATGAATCATTTGCTTTAAATTATAGCGATTCATATCTGAGAAATCTTCCTGAATCAAAACCACGCATCCTGATGATAGGTAATGCCAGTATAGAATTCAACCTTGCATCCTTTATTGCTTGGAAGAAAGCACTCGGTTTTGATGTGGATTTCGTATCTACTGCTGAATGTGGCGGAAATACTTTAACAGCTATAGATGCTTATATTGAGAGCTACTATTATACTTATCATCCAGACTATCTTATACTTTTCGGAGATACAACCGGTGAATATGCTCTGCCAACAAACTATTATCAGTCTCCCGACGGTACAGAGAATGATGCTGATGATAACTATTACACAATGATAGAAGGTGATGACAGTATGCCGGAGATTTTAGTAGGAAGAATGTCTTTCAATGACTTAGGTCAGCTTCTGACTATGATAAATAAAACCAGAATATATGAGTCAGACCCATTCATGGCAGATCCTTCATGGCTTAACAAAGCACTTATGGTTGCCGGAAACTATGCTGAAGGAGGCTTGCAACCGAGTACTCCTACTTTGACTTGTGATTTCTTTGCCGAAATATTTGAGAGAGACGGAT
>JAFGVF010000090.1 GCA_016938155.1 Candidatus Cloacimonadota bacterium | reverse complement strand
TTCGAAATTCTATTGTATTATCGTTTTCAGTAATAACTATTTTCATGCGTGTTCCCTCGATAGGTTTGTAGAGTAAAACTTCTCAGAATAATTGCTTTAACATACTCAGAAAGTAATCAACTTCTGATTTCTTATTGAATATTTGGATTGAGATTCGGATTAGTTTTCTGTTTCCCCATTCCAGAACGGGGATTTCAATTTTATATTGATTCAATAAAATCACCTTTAACTCCAAGGTCTCATACTTATCAGGGATCTCAATAACTGCCATCATCAGGCAGTCGGGCAGTTTACTATAGAGTGATTGTTTCCCTGTAATTTTCGTGGATTCCTCGATGAAATACTGCAAAAGGGCATTGCATTCCCGCTTCAGTTCAAGAACATTGTTATCCCTGTAAAAAGCAATCGCATCCGGTATCGTGAGGAAAGAGGAAAAGTCGTTTGTTCCATAGAATTGATTTGTATCAACATAATCACTTCCACTGGGTAACTCTCGCTTCGAACCCCAACCCCAGCCGGTGATGAGTGGTTTAACCTTGTATTGAAGGTTTTTTCGGGTGTATAAAAAAGCTGTTCCCTTTGGGGCATAGAGCCATTTATGGATGTTGCTGAAGAGGAAATCGGGGTCTAATTCCTGAATATTCAAGGGGAACTGACCAACGGAATGAGCTCCGTCCACGATAGAGATTATCCCATGTTCACGGGCAAAGCCGCAGATCTGCTTTGCAGGGAAAAGCTGAGCTGTCAGTGAGCTGATCTGACTAAAGAAGATAACCTTGGTGTTTTTAGTTACGATTTTCTCAAACTCATTGATAATGCTTTCAGGCGAAGGGATAGGAAGGTCGAACTCGATATCTCTGATCGTAAAGCCCTTCTCCTGCTGCCAGAATTCCCAGGCATTTCGACAGGCTCCATATTCATGATTGGTCAAGATAACTTCATCATCGGGAGTTAAATCCAGAGAGTGGATGATGATGTTGGTGGCAAAAGTGGCATTTCTAATCAGAATCAGGTCATCATAATCAGCATTAATGAACTCCCCGATAAGCTTTCGGGAATATTGTAGGGCAGGGATTAAATCCTTCTGGAAGAACTTTACAGGCTGAAACTCAGTTATTCGTTGCCATTCCTGATACTTATCGAACACTACCTTCGGGCATGCTCCATAGGAACCGTTATTGAAAAAGAATATATCTTTGTTCAGCAGGAAATCATCTTTTGTTACCATGCAAACCTCAAACTAAAATATGTATTCATTAAGCCCATTAGATACTGTACGAATGTCAAGTAGAAAGATAACATTGTTACAACTGCTTGTTTCCTTGTACTGTGGCTTCTCCTGGAAGTTTTTCTTATGTTCCAGCTAAACCCAAACTTATTTTTAAAGATTGTAAACCAATAAAATAAACATAATACTATTCATCAAAAGCAACTCCGGAGAGGAGGAAGCCCTCCAGAAGTGAGGGCAAGCCACCAAACCTTTATTTGACTGCATTGCAGTTGGTAAGTAACATCTGCTTAAGTGTCACAAAATTAAATCAAAGTACAATAAAGTAATTAGATTAACGGTTTTACTAACGCATAATCTACTTCAACATCAGCATTTTATGCGTAGAGGAATATGAACCGGAAGTCATTCTATAGAACAAAATACCGCTGTTTACAACTTCACCTCTTATGTTTCTGCCATCCCAGACTATATTGTAATTACCTGGGACAGAATGATTTTCACGGAATGATTTCACAAGCTGGCCTTTAACATTGAAAATATCAATCCTGACAAGTCCGCTTTCGGCTACTGAATAAGAAATTGTAGTAGTTGGATTAAAAGGATTTGGATAAGCATTTCCCAATACAGTTCGATAAGTAATTTCTGGATTATCCGGTTGGTCAGGATCACCAGAAACTATAGCTTGAACCGGACCGAATCTGTTTACTGTCCCGTCCAACTCTACACTCTCGAGCCAATAGTTATAATTAGTTCCACTTTCTGTCTCTAAATCATGATATAAATAGTGTTTTTGAGTGTTTATATTGATATATTCTGTGATTAGAGCTCCGTTCACTTTTGTTGATGACTCAAAATCTTCCATTTCAGCCCTGTAAACATTGAATCCGGAAAGATTAATAGCTGTTTCCATCACCCACTGAAGCTTAATATCATTTTCAGAAATCCACATTGCGGTAAAATCGGAAAGAGTAACAGGAAGAATTGCTTCTTCATTCTTTGGAAGGTAAACAACAAGCTTCTCTCCAGACCTACCGGCATCAGGATTGAAACTGATTGTCTCGGTTGTCCATGTACCCGGATTGTCTATTAACTGAATGGAGTCGTTTCCAATTCTGTAGGCAATCTGATCAGGAACGAAATTCAGATAATGATTCAGTGTTACCGATATCCCGCTCAGAGATGTGGAATTTATAAAAATTACCATTCCAGCTCCTGACAATCCCCATGAAGGATTATCAGATATTGAAACAGAGAGGTATTGTCCAATAGAAAGCCCTGATAAGCTCATTGTCGGGGACACAATTTGTCCCTGTATTGATATGGGGTCAAAACTTATAATCTCTGTTGCTTCATCAATGACATATTGAGAGATTTGAGAGTTTGGAATCGATAGCAAAATGTTATCTAAATATAAACTTCCCCATACAACAGATGCTGAGGGAGTACACGCATGGAATCCAAGATAATAAATATCTGTTTCAGTGACACTAAAATCTACTGAATCAGTCTGATAAATAGTTGATGTAATATCCGCTCTTGCCCTGAGAGTTTCATCCATAATCGGATAACTACTAATCGGAGTTAGGGCTACCTCAAGGTGCTGAATCAGATTAGAAGTTGATTTTGTGTCATAGGAAATAGTGTAAGGTGTACCAGCAAATAGTTGAAGAGGAGGGCTCATTAGCCAGGAGTTCAGGTCACTAGATGTATTATTTCTAATAACTTCTTCCAAATTCTGTGTTCCTTCGTCATAACTGAGATACCACAATGAACTTCCACTTTCAAGATTAAATGCATCCCAAGAGTTTCCTTCTTCAGGGTTATATGTACCCCAATTCTGAAGATAGGGAATTTCTAATATTGTCTCATCGATTCCCGTGCCCCTGATGTTTACTTCGAATGTGCTAGCTTCAGTTGTATGGTAACTAACAACGAGACGGCATGCCTTATCACCGGTAACAGTGGGTTTGTAGGCAACATAAATAGTTTCCGATTGCCCCGCATTCAGAGTTACGGGATAGGAACCGAGTCCGATTACTTCAAACTGACATCCCGGATCATCAGTTATACTGATACCGGTTACTTGAAGGCTCTCTAATCCTGTATTTCTAATTTCAAAAGTCTGATAAGTGGATGTATTGCCTTTCTGAATCTGTCCAAATAACTTATCTGTTGGTGAGATATGCAGATTTGTAGAAGCATTGCCCTCATCAAAAGTGATATTATCCAGATAAAGCTCTGCTCCTCCTTCAGGATTGATTGTAAGCTTTACTCTATTTGCATTTTGTGGTAAAGGTAAGATGTGAGTTGACCATTCATCTGCCCTTGGGATGAAGCCTGCATTAACGATGCCGACATTATTCAAAATACCATGTAAACCACCGTTAACAGCCTGGAGCAGTGTGTATGATTCTCCATCATCAATTGAGTAGTATATTTCCAAACTGTTTTCTTCATATCGATGAACCCCATGTGCATAATCAAATTTCAGAAGTGGATTACTAAGACTGCTTAAATCAAAAGCAGGACTGATCAGAGATGCAGATTCTCCATAAATAGTATTTGCGACAACACATGTCCCAGCGTTCTGATATGCCTCTGCATGATCTGACCTCATCAATATCCCACTTGTTCCTTCATAAGACCAGTTGTTTGGTGGAAACTGAGTAGATTCAAATGTTTCAATCAATGGGAAATCACTGACGGGTGCCGGTAGAGTCGTGTTGCTATACTCATATCCATAGGAATAGATGTTAAGGTCAAGTGACCAGATTTTGTAATAGTAAGTTGTTTCTCCCATTAGATTGGTGTGATGAAAACTGAGGTCATTCCCTTCGTAAATAATTGTTGCATTCTCCCCGATAGAATCACCGATATTATAAGTTATACCATCTATTGGATTATCAGGAAAATCTGATGTACTTACGGCAATAACAACAGAGTTTTCATTACGGTTCAATTCCCAGCCTAAACTTATGCTATTGTATTCCGTATCTGTTGCTGTAAGGTTATCCGGATTTTCTACAATCCCACCGAAAATAATGGCGGGAAGTTGATCATTATATGTGCCAAGACTATAAGCCGGTCCTATATCCCATAATGATCCGGCAAGAAACACTTGGTGTTGCATGTTTGTAGGATAGATACTTGTTGTATGAGAAAATCCGAATGTGTTATAACTTGTCGTAATTGCATACCCGTAAAGAGTTTCACACATTACAAGCAGATTGTTATTGTTATAAGCAAAATCATCGATATCAAGAATCAACCAACCGGAATGATTAAAGTCAATGAAGCCGTTGAATACTTCAGTTGCTCCGTTCTTTAAGGTATAC
>JAFGVF010000089.1 GCA_016938155.1 Candidatus Cloacimonadota bacterium | reverse complement strand
TCCCCGAGATATTTTCACTCTATAGCTATATCTGGGGAAACAAAAAAAACAGTCCCTTCTGTCTGTCAATAGAATTTTCAATTTTTCTATAGCTGTCAAGCTTTATCTGTTTTTACTCAATATTCACTTCTTAACACTACTCAGCATAAGCTATTGATAAACATGCAAATCTCTGCTTACACGAGTGATTGTCCTAATCAAGCCATTCTTTTAAACTAAGGTTCTTCTCGCTCTCGAGTTGGGGCTTTGAAACAAGCATTTCACAACCTTGCACCGTTATCTCTTCGTAATTCTGCATTATTCAAGAACAACTGTCCGCTTTCCAGTTTACATAACATTATTGCCGAGAATCGTAAAAATACAGGCTACACAACTGTATTTATCATTTATTTTGTCATTTATCCCATTGCGTTGCTCCTGCGGGTCTCCTGCGGGTCACCTGCGTGTATCATGGGCAAAGGCGTAAGAGGGACGGAAGAGAAACGGAAGTAAAACCTGTCACGGATGGAAGCAGATGATTGGAATCAACCGAGAATGGTACAATAGGGAATAATTCATGAAGTATGAGAACAGGTTTCTAAAAGATAAACCGGTGAGGAAAGTTATGCTAAGAATGAGCAGCTTCAAATTAAATACTGTTTTGGAATACTTTTTTCTTTACACATATTCAGGTTACCCTAAGTTCTGACATCTAACTGTATATTGAACATATAACACTAAGGAAAAGAGGTAAATTCGTATGAAAAATGCTCGATTAGTATTTCTTGTTGCTCTTCTAATCCTGCTTTGCATCCAACTGAATGCAATCCATGATATTGAAGAAGCGGTAGCAAAACAATTCAAGGTCATTGACTCAACAGTCAGCCACACAACCCTTGAATTTTCACTTCCTGAATTTGAAATCGTTACAGAAGAACTCAATGGAATAGAGTTCAACAAAATTGAAACAGAGTGCGACGGTTTTGTACCTGAACAAGGTAAACCGGAACTCCCGCTTTATTCAACAATGGTTGCTATTCCATATCATGGTTCAGTTTCTCTTGAGGTAATCAATAAGATTACGCATTCCATAAGCAATTTTAATGCCATGCCGGCACAAGACTATACAGTAGATGATGAGAATAACCGTTCCTTTTCCTTTGATGCAGATTTCTATAATTCCAATACAGTTTATCCTGAAGTTGCCGAAAGAATCTCTGAACCCGGAATCATCCGTGATTTCCGTGTTGTGAGCTTAACATTCAGCCCATTTACATACAACCCCTCAACTCGTACCATTGAAGTTGCGGAAAATATCGTTTACAGACTTAACTACTCATCCGAACCGGGTGTTAATGAAATGGATGCACCGGAGATGTATTCTCCCAGTTTCCAACCTGTTTACGAATCTCTTATCTCCAATTATAATGAAGTCGTTGATCGCAATATCCCTATTCATAACAAAAGAATCCTGATTATTTACGGAGGGAGTACCGACCAAACATACCTGGATAAGCTTGATGAATTTATAACCTGGAAAAGGCAAAAAGGTTATATTGTATCGTCTGCATCAACAACCGATGTAGGTACGACTACTACAGCTGTAAAAGCCTATATCCAGAGTAAATACAACAACATATACACCCGACCGGAATATGTTATTTTGATTGGAGATACTTCCGGTTCGTTCCAGATTGATTGTTGGACTGTCGGGGGCGGTGCTTCCGATTATCCATATCAACAACTTGCCGGCGGAGATACAATGGGCGATATTTTTATAGGTAGAATGCCGATTGAAACAGTTACCCATTTCCTCACAATGGTGAACAAGGTCTTTACTTATGAGAGAGACACTGTTCCTGCCCCTCCCGCTTGGTATAACAGCATGCTTCTGGTGGGATACTCCAACTCAGCAGGACAATCATCCATTTATGTAAGCAAATTCTATAAACATGCAGGTTTAAGAGTTAACCCGAACTACACATTCACCGAACTTTACGGAACCCCCTCCTCTGCGACAATGCAGAGTACTATCAATGCCGGTGTGGCGTTCTTCGTCTATAGAGGCTGGATTGGTATGAACGGTTGGGATGGACCTCCATCTGAATCAGAGTTCACCAACGCTCAAAAAATGCCTCATTGCATTATTAATACATGCGGAACAGGTAACTTTAACGGTACGGATGCAACCGATTCCATCGTTCGTTATGGATCTCCTGCTGCTCCTAAAGGAGCTATTACAGCTATCGGTATGGCAACATCATCTACACATACTTTAATGAATAATGTATTATCATCACAAGTTGGTGATTCCATATTCAACTGGGGTATGCGTGATATGGGTGGTCCACTCTTGACAGCCAAATTGTTGCTTTATATGATTTATAATGATTTCCTGCCCTCTTATGCAGTTAACTTCCCGGGTTGGTGTAACCTTATGGGCGACCCGACTGTTGAAGTACTCATCGGGACCCCGCAACCTATCGTAGCTACTTATCAGCATGAAGTTTTCCCCGGACAGACATGTTATCCTGTTCATGTGGAAGACAATGCAGGTAACCCGATGGTAGGTGCACTTGTAACAATAGTCAACGATAGCATGCAGCTTATCAAAGAAACTGATGCTGTCGGTAATGTTGTTTTTGAACTCCCCGGTTCTCTGGTTAACAACGATTCCTTTATCGTTACTGTTTCACAGCATGATCACATTCCGGTATATGAAACAATCGAAGTTCTCAACGCAAACGGCATCACAGTTGCCAATGCAACCTATCTGGATGCTATGGGTGGAAACAACAACGGCAATCCCGATGCTGGCGAAAACATGGACCTCAATATCACTCTCAGTAATCCCGGTACTTCCGATATTACCGGTGCAGTTGTTGAATTGAGCACAACAGACCCCTTCATCACAATCCTGCAAAACAGTGCTAATTACGGTACTATCGCAGCAGGAGCAATAGCTAATAATGATGTTTCATATCAGATTCAAATTGCCGGCAATACACCAGCTGCCTACAATGCTGCGATAAAACTGGATGTAGTTGGTCAGAATTACTCGACCTACTTAGGATTAAACATCCATAATGCAGATATAAATGTCGATAGTTTCCAACTTTATGATGATAACGGTATCCTTGAACCCGGTGAGACAACCTGGATGAGCCTGAGTCTCATTAATAACGGCACCCATCTGGTTACCGGTATTCATGCAGAACTATCATGTGATTCAAACCTCATCTATTTCAATGATGATGAAGCCTTCTATGGTAACGCAACACCAAACAGCGTTATTACTAACATCACCGATGGTTTATCCATTTCTGCGAGAAGTCAACTTCTCACAGGTAATGATGTTGAGATAAAGGTTCATCTTTTCAACGATAACGGATTC
>JAFGVF010000088.1 GCA_016938155.1 Candidatus Cloacimonadota bacterium | reverse complement strand
GAAAATGTTTACGTAATAGTTTAACTCTGATATTCTTGTTCTTGCTTGCAGACATCACAATCGAAAAAAGGAGGGTAGGGATTCTCATTGTAAGAAAAAGGTTATCAGTAGATGTAGTGAGTGCTCGAATTTTTAAATTGAAACTACATACTGCTCGATAGAGACATTAGAAAATTTTAATCGGAAGGAAGGTAAAAATGAAAAGGAAAAAACTTTCGACTCTATTGCTGGTTCTAGTTGCACTAGTAATGGTTGTCAGCCCTTTGGTTGCTGGAGGTGGCAAAGAAGCTAGTCCGTCAATCAGTTCAGAAGCAGATAAAGAACTCTATAAAAATGTGAGCTATCCTTGGATTGGTGCGGTACTCGAACTTCCATATTTCATTCCTCATCAGCGAGGTCTAAAATATGCGGAATTGTATTATGGTGCTGACACATCGGTGTTAGGCCCAAGTAGTTATGACATGTCTGCACAGGAAATGGCAATTACACAGCAGATATCGCAAAAGCCTACAGCAATGTTTATTTCAGCTTTTGAAGACACACTTGCACCTTCGATAAACGAAGCGGTTGATGCAGGAATTCCAGTGTTTACTATTGATATGGATACTACAGACAGTAAGCGCCAGACATTTATTGGCGGAAGTACCATTGATTATGGAAGGACATCTGCTAGAACGCTAGCCGAAGGGCTAAATGGTCGTGGAGAAGTTCTTTTGATTTATAAGATGGGTCAGAATAGTCAAGAACAACGTGCCGCAGGTTTCAGAATGGAGATGGAGGAAAACTATCCAGGAATCACTATTGTTCAAGAAGTAAATTCTGAAACGGATACATCAAAAGATGCCGACATGTTAAAAGCTGCATTACAGGCAAATCCTAAAGTGACAGGTGTTGGTTGTATGGTAGCTTCTGGAGCTGTTGGAGCTGCTACTGCTGTCCGTGAATTAGGTCGCTCAGGCGAAGTTCTTATCATTGGAGATGATAAAGATAATGCCACCCTCAAGCTTGTTGAAAGTGGTGAACTCTATGCAACTATAGCAATCAACACTATTAGTGAAAACTGGTATGCTGCAATGTTAGTTGATGGCCTTATCCGGGGAAATGTTAGTATTTCAGCCGATGATAAAGCTGCTGGGGTAACTCCTTTACCATCCTTTGTTGATATCGGAACCTTTCCAATCTATAAAGATACGGCAAAGTATTTTTATCTTCCAGATAATCCGTTCGATATGAGTAATTTCAAAGTCACTCCAAAAGAAAAAGATGAAACGTATTACCTCATCGGAGCTGTACTTGAACTTCCGTATTTCATCGATCACCGGATTGGATTTGAAGCTGCAGGAAAAGAACTTGGTGTTACTACGAGGTTTATTGGTCCCTCGAATTACGATATGCAGTCACAGATGACTATGATTGAGCAGGCAATTACTCAAAAACCTGCAGGCTTATTAGTAATGGCTTTCGAAGATACACTGGCACCTGCAATTGATAAAGCTGTAGAAGCAGGGATCCCAGTTGTTACTATTGATATGGATTCTTCTGTAAGTAAGAGACAAACCTTTATTGGTGGCGATACCGTCGAGTATGGAAGAATTTCTGCAAGAACGGTTGCTGAGTCCATTGATAATAGAGGTGAAGTCCTCCTGATTTATAAGATGGGACAAAATAGCCAGGAACAGCGAGCTTTAGGATTCAGAATGGAAATTGAAGAAAATTATCCAGGAATCACTATTGTTCAAGAAGTTGCTTCTGAGACGGATACCTCTCGAGATGCAGATGCCCTTAAAGCAGCTTTGCAGGCGAACCCTGATGTAGATGCAATCGGTAGCCTTGTGGCTTCCGGTGGTGTCGGTGCTGCTACTGCAGTCAGAGAACTTGGAATGCAGGGGAAGGTGAAAATTATTGGTGATGGGAAAGATAATGCAACATTGAAACTCGTAGAAGATGGAGAACTGGAATCAACGATCACCATCAAAACAGTGTTAGAGCCTTATATTGGCTTGAAACTGCTCTACTTGTACAACCATACAACAGTTGCAGCTTCAACAGACGATCAGGCTGCCGGTGTTACGATTCTTCCTCCTTTCATTGATGTTGGAACCTTCGTAATTAATCAGGATAGCGCAAAATATTTCTATCAAGAATAGGGTGAATACCGCAGGAAGAGAATCCAATATATTTGGGTTCTCTTCCCTGCTTGAATGAATTCATCCTGATAAATCACCTGATGTAAAAATATTTTTTGTGCAGAGAATGAAGGTGAAAGGAGGTTTCAATTGGATATTCCGATTATTGAAACAAACGGTATTAATAAATCATATTATGGAAATAGGGTGTTGAAGAATATCAACTTTGACCTACGTAAAGGTGAAGTGTTGGGTCTTGTTGGAGAAAATGGTGCTGGGAAAAGCACGCTGATAAAAATATTGTCTGGTGTCGTAAAAGCTGATTCAGGGAGCATCTCGATCGAAGGGATTCATAAAGAAACCTACGATATGAAAGTTGCTGGAGAATCTGGGATATCTGTAGTATTTCAGGAACTCAGTTTAGCAAATAATTTAACCGTAGCTGACAATATCTTTATCGGGAATTTTCCCCAGAATAAGCTAGGTTCAATTGACAAGAAAAAGGTTCATAAGCAAACCACCGCATTACTTAAACAATTTAATGTTGATATTCAGAGTAATGAACTTGTGGGTGATTTAACCATTGGTAAGCGGCAAATTGTGGAAATCTTAAAAGCTGTATCAAAAAAACCAAAAGTGCTTATTCTTGATGAACCAACGTCATCTCTTGAGAAAAATGAAATAGATATACTTTTCACTTTTATACAATCTCTACGTGAATCAGGTTACTCAATTATATACATTACACATTTTCTGGAAGAAGTATTTACCATTGTCGATAGGGTCTTTGTACTACGTGATGGGAATTCAGTAGGAGTATTTGATCCAGATGAACTTAATGAGAAAAAGCTCATTGAACTCATGATCAATCAGAGTGCCGATCAATATATGACCTACGAAACAAGAATCAAAAGGGATTTACAGAATTTTATTTCTATTGAGAACCTTTCTAAACATGGATCATTCTCCGATTTTAACCTGCATATTAAGAAGGGTGAAATTGTAGGATTGGCTGGTGTTGTAGGTTGTGGAAAGGACGCTGTTTGTAAAGCGTTAGCAGGTGTCATGAGTACCAATTCAGGAACAATTCGAATAAACGAAAAGGCTGTCTCTGTTCGTAATCCTGTCGAGGCCCTTCAGAACGGAATTATTTTACTTCCAGAAAATCGTAAAACAGAAGGGCTTTTCCTTGATCAGGACGTAAAAAATAATATCTACGCAAGTGCTATCAAAAAGGTTTCAGTTAATGGATGGATCAAAGAAAAAAAAGTGCGTGCACTTTCGGAAGAATTTCGAAGAAAGATGCATATTAAATTGCACTCGTTAGGACAGGAAGTACGATATCTTTCTGGAGGGAATCAGCAAAAAATATTGCTAGCCAAATGCATTGCTGCCGATCCTAGACTATTGATTGCTTTAGATCCTACACGGGGAATTGACGTAAAAGCAAAGAAAGATATTCACACAATCTTTTCTGACCTTGCACAAAAGGGTTACTCGATTCTGATGATCTCTTCTGAATTAGAAGAGCTTTTAAATGTTTGTGACAGAGTAATAAGTATGGTTGATGGAAAAATAACTGCTGAATTTGATAGAGAAGATTTTAAACTTCAAGACGTATTGTTATCAATTCATAAAGCATAGGTAATAAGGAGTAAGATATGTCAGATACAGAAATGATCAATAAAAATAAAAGTCGTTTTAGCGCGACCGCAGGTCGAATCATGATGTTCAAGGAAACCCCTCTGATTTTAGTCATTGCGGTAGCTGTCATTATTCTAACGATCATCAAACCAACTTTCGTCGTACCAGGGAATATTCACTCTATTCTGCTAGGCTCATCCTTTGAACTGATTATCGCAATCGGTATGACAGCACTTTTCATATCCGGTGGGTTTGATCTTTCTGTTGGATCAGTTGCAGGTTTCAGTGGAATCATGGTCGGTATAATGCTCTCCAATGATTTTGGCATTGGATTTTCAATTATTATCGGTCTTCTTGCTGCTACAGGTGTTGGTCTGCTTAATGGATTGATCATTGCAAAGCTTAAGGTTAATGCGTTAATTACCACGTTAGCCATGCAATCGATTGTTCGAGGAGTCATTTATGTGCTCACGAGAGGACTCGGTAAACCAAATCTTCCCGATGAATTTAACGTTATCGCAAGAACCTCTTTTTTTGGGATTCAGACTCCCATTATCATAACATTTGTACTTATGATAATTTTTGGGGCTATTTATGCAAAATCTGGATTTTTTCGTCAATATTATTTTATTGGCGGAAGTGAGGAAGCTGCACGACTATCAGGAATTAGAGTAGATCGGCTACGTGTTGGTGTATATACTTTTGTCGGTTTTATGTCTGGGGTCTCAGGTTTGCTCATGGCTTCTCGAATGGGAGGTGCAATTCCCACTTCAGGCCAGGGAATGGAGATGAATGTCATTGCAGGATGTGTAATTGGTGGAGCTTCTCTTGCCGGAGGAGAAGGAACTATGTTTGGAACATTTCTTGGAATCCTCATAATGGCTATCGTCGTAAATGCATTCAATATTCTCGGTGTAAATATCTATTGGCAACGATTGATTCTTGGATTAATCCTTCTCGTTGCTGTACTTGGAGATACATTACGAAAAAATAAGATGCACAAAGCATAATAAACAGAAAGGAGATTATAACTATGTACAAAACTGGTAAGAAGGATTCTTTGCGAATAAAAATCTTTGATACACGTAAAGAGTTAGGAAAAGTTGGAGCCGAGGATGCTGCAAACGCAATCAAAAAAAAATTAGCAGAAAAAGAAAGCATAAGTATTGTATTTGCTTCTGCACCTTCTCAAATGGATGTGTTAAACGAATTATTATTGGACAATACTATTGACTGGAGCCGTGTCAACGCATTTCATATGGATGAATATATCGGACTTCCTGCTGGTGCTGAACAAAGCTTTGGGCAGTATATAAAAGTGAGGTTCTTTGATAAGGTGCCATTGAAAAATGCCTTCTATATTGATGGTAATGCACAGGATCTGGAGGCTGAATGTCAACGCTATGAAGGGTTGCTTAAGAAATTTGGTGTTGATATTGTATTTTTAGGAATAGGTGAAAATGGGCACTTGGCATTTAATGATCCCCATATTGCTAATTTCAACGACCAGCAACTGGTTAAAATCAATCCGCAATTAGATAATCAGTGTAAACAGCAACAAGTGACCGATGGCTGGTTTGGCGACGTGAATGAGATACCTCAATCTGCAATTACTCTTACCATGCCGGCTTTGTATAATGCCGATGTTTTGCTAACTTTCGTGCCTGGATCAACAAAGCGAGAGATAATAAAAAAGTGTCTTACTGAGGAGATCAGCACAGCCTGTCCTGGTTCAATTTTACGAAAGCACCATAATGCTACCCTTTACTTGGATCAAGATTCCTCCTCATTACTTGATCCTTCTTGGATAGGTTTAGTTTGAAAGGAGGCCGATTATTAAAAAAAGAACGATATTCACCAACGGTAGGGTAATAACTCCCTACCGTGTAATTCAAAATGCAGGGGTTATTGTAGAAGGCTCTTTAATTACGGAAGTATTTCAAGGTAGTTTTGATAAGCAAGCAGGAGACACAGTAATAGACGTAAAAAACCATTATCTGTCGCCTGGGTTTATTGAACTTCACACACATGGGGCTGGTGGTGCCGATTTCATGGATGGTACAGTAGATGCTGTTATTACAGGATGCAAAGCACATATGGAGTCCGGAACTACGAGTATTCTTCCCACAACACTGACTTCTACACAGGAAGAACTCTTTCAGAATCTTGAAAATATTGGGATTGCTGCTCAAATTCCTGATCTGAACATGCCCAATATTCTTGGAATTCATTTAGAAGGTCCATATTTTGCTAAGGAGCAACATGGAGCTCAGGATGTTGGGTATATCAAGAATCCTGTCGTACAGGAATATCTGGATATCATTGAGAAATTTCCTATGGTGAGACGATGGACAGTAGCTCCTGAATTGCCTGAAGCTTTAAAAATGGGAGCTGCTCTTTCTCGAAAAGGTGTTGTTATGTCCATCGGGCATTCCAATGCTGACGAGCAGGCCATGGAAAATGCAGTAGAAAATGGATTTTCTCTTGTAACACACGAATTTCTAGGTATGTCTAGATTAAAGAGAGAGAATTCAGAATTTAAACTAGGTGTAGCAGAAATGGCCTTAATCTTGGATGCATTATCGGTGGAAGTAATTGCAGATGGGAAACACCTACCCCCAAATCTTATACGACTCATCTATAAAATGAAAGGTCCTGAAAAAATTTGCCTAGTAACCGATTCAATTAGAGCAGCAGGAATGATTCAGGGCGAGAGTATTATTGGAAGTTTGAAAAATGGACAAAGAGTTGTTGTTGAAGATGGTGTGGCGTATATGCCAGGAAAAACTAGCTTTGGTGGAAGTGTAGCTACAGCAGATAGACTGATTAGGACCATGGTAAAACAGGTAGGGGTTCCGCTTCATGAAGCGGTAATGATGATGACTACCACTCCGGCAAAAATTATGGGTGTTGAACATACCATCGGTATGATTTCACCTGGTAAGGACGCTGACCTGTTGGTATTTGATGAAGACATTAACTTGAAATTTATCATGAATAAAGGCAATATGTTCAAAAATAGAATGGATTAACTTAACTAACATATTTTTATAAGATCTCGGGGAAAATTAGGAGTAAATGATGGCTGCTACGATTAAAGATGTTGCTAAAGAAGCTCAGGTTTCTATCGCAACAGTATCTCATGTAGTGAATAAAACTCGATACGTTAGTCCTAAACTTGTAGGGCGTGTGAATGCAGCTATCGAAAAGCTTGAATACTATCCCAATATGCTAGTTGGTGGGTTGAGGAGCAAACAAACATTTTCTGTCGGTTTAGTTCTTCCTAGTATTTCAAATGAGACGTTTGGTAAACTCGCAGAAACAATTCAAAAATTGTTTCTGCGTGAACGCTATAGCTTAATTATTTGCAATACTTCAAATGATTATGAATTGGAAGTCTCTGCCTTAAATACTCTTATTATGAAAAGTGTGGATGCAATAATTATTGTTCCTAGTACTCAAATTGCAGAAAAGATTATTGAAATTAAGAATCGTGGAATTCCCATTATCCTTGTTGACAGAGACATTAAGCACATTGGGCTTAGTACTGTCACTGTGAATTATCGAGCATCAACATATAATGCTGTTAACTATCTTATTGAGAATGGACATTCTGAAATTGGATATATTGATCGCGCAAAGGAGTTGTCACATAGTATGCACCAGAGGGATGGATATATCGCAGCGTTGAAAGATGCTGGAATTAATATTAATCCAAATAATTATATTCGCTGTCAAGGATACGATTATCAAGATGGAGTTGATGCTGTCCAAACTCTAATTAGGAATAATCCTGCAATTACAGCAGTGCTCGCTTATTATGATGTGACGGCTTTAGGTGCAATACGTGGTATTGTTGATTCGGGGTATTCTGTACCTGAAGATATTTCTGTAATCGGATGTGATAACATGCCCTTTACAGGAGCTCTTGTGCCCAGACTAACCACTATTAACTTTCCGATTGATGCCATTGCAGATGCTGTTCTCGATATCACTTTAAAAAGCCTAGAGAATAGAGACTACATTAAAACTTTGGAGGTGGAAGGTGCACTAATTATTCGTGATAGTGTAACGAAACCACGATTTAGCCTTAATAGATAAGATTATTTGATGTGACGGGCTGCCATTTTGAATTGTATTAGTGTACGGTTCTAATATAAAATTTTTGGTATCGGAGCATCAATGAAAAGAACAACTATTCGAATTCTTGTCATAGCAATAGCGGTTTTAGCTTTGTCAATTATTATTTTGTATATCAACCGTCCTCCTTTTATTTCGGTCAAACTTTCTGATATAGCTCCCTTAAGTGCAGTAGCCTCAATTACTGCTAAGGAACCGGTACGCATTACTGTACGTATTGCAGGCAAGCATGATGACGATATTGAAGTTCAGTATGCGAACTTTGCTACTGAGCATGAAATTCCTATCTATGGGCTATATGCGCAAACTGCCAATAAAGTAACGTTTATTTTCTCGACAGAAGAGGGAACTAGCTATGAAAGGATCGTTACCGTTCGTACTGACCCGTTACCAGAAATATATCCTGAAATCCAGGTAGAACGTATTGAGGCAG
>JAFGVF010000087.1 GCA_016938155.1 Candidatus Cloacimonadota bacterium | reverse complement strand
TTCACTGCCGGCAGAACATTGATTGGATAAGCATCTTTAAGGACGATCAAGAAGGTGTGACCTGCTCCTATTTTTCTCAAATTCTTTACTGCTAATTCAAGTAGCTCAGGATCATTGCCGTCTTTTCTTACTAAGCATGGTCCGGATGCCTCATTAAAAGCAAGACCGAATTTAGCGTTAGGCACTGAGTTTACAATCGCTTCATAAAGGTCTTCAATAGTCTTAATAAAGTGTGATTGCCCGAAGATTATATTGCAATCCTCAGGAACATCGATTTTTTCAATGTGAAGTTCCATTTCTTTACTCCATATTTTAGTAATGGTGCATTTTTCTTAGTGAAATAATTGTGTGATAAGGATTTTATGTCAATCTATTTCGCAGAAAATTGTGAAATTATTAAGTATTGCTTAATATCAAGGTGTTGATAAATTAATGTTAACACTTTTAAAATATCATATTTGTAATCACACCAATTGAAACCGCCATGTTTAGAGAAATATTGGTACCGTAAAAAATGGTCTGTTATCCAGAGGGGATGTGATAACTCTTTGTTAAACTCATTTTCTTGAACTCGAACCGGGGCTTCAGTATATTGCATTTTTCGATTATGCAAAAATCAACAAAAAGTGAATCTGTTTTTATTTGTTATGGTATCTTACTATTACCTTTGCAATAGCATAGAGGGTTTTACAGAAGACCGAATTATAGAAAGCTTGACAAAATTCAATATTCTTTGTTACAAGAAACAAATTGTATCATCGAATAACAATATGGAGGATAAATATGAAAAAAGTAATGCTATCTGTGTTTATAGTTGCTTTTATGGCATTAAGTCTGTGGGCTGGTTATCCCGTCTGCAAAGAAGCGACCTTAGTAGAACAAACTTCTTCAACAGAAGTAATGGTACAGGCATCCGGTATGTACAAATCACCGGAAAGTAAAGTTAGTAAAGCTCAGAAAGATGTAGAGAAAAACGGTGTAACACTTGCCCTTGAAGACGGAAGAAAGTCAGCAGTATATTTTGTTCTTTTTGGTGGAACAGATCCTATACTTGCTAAAGCAGATGAAAAGCAGAAATTTGAAGCTTCGATCGAAGATTTCCTTTCCAATGCAAATGTCGTAAAGTATATCTCCTGGGAATCACCTAAAATGGATAAGAGTCTTTCCGTTGATAACGGAACAGCCAGAAAGATAACCAAGCATTATAAAGTAAATGTCGGTCTCTTAAAATCCGATCTGGAAGCAAAGGGTATTGTTGCCAGCAGAAGCGAGTTAACCGAAGCTCTCGGTAACCCGGTAATCATGGTTCTTCCTGCAACATCTAAGGGTCAGAATCCTGTAGAGATTTTAAGAAACGATCCTGCAGCCAAGCATGCAGCTTCTGTTATCGAAAGTTATCTTACCTCCCGCCAATATGAAGTATCTGTTCCTGAACAGATGGATCAGATTAATGCACTTAATGAAGCTCAGATGGATTTAGGCGGACAGGAAGAAGATTATGCCTATCAATTAGCTTTATCAATCGGTAGTGATGTATATATCACATACAGCGGTTCAGTTCAAAGCTCCGGTTATGGTGACAAGTATGCCGTTGAAGTAAGAGCCTTTGAAACAACCACCGGTCGTCTTCTCGGAACAGAAACCGGATACAGCAGAGAGCGTAAAGGCGACACCATGGTGTCTATCGAAGAAGCCTTGAATGAGCCGATTGCCAATGTTCTTAACAGAATCAACAACTATTGGAAAGATGACCTTTCAAAGGGAATTCAGTACAAAATAGTAGTTGCAATTGATACAGGTTTTGACGAGGATCAGATTGAAGAGATGCAGTTTGCCTTTATGGATGCTGTAGATGAAATGGCTAAGAAATCCAAGGAAAACATCGTTACCAATCAGACTATTGATTATGTTGTCTGGGCAGATGCCTCTAAATATGACAAATCAAGCAAAGTTTATCGTGCCATCAAGAGTGCTTTCAAAGATATTGGTGTAGATGGAAATCTCAAACAGGTTAATATCAATCGTAAACTGATACTTCTCAAAGTTGTATACGAATAAACGAAGGGGTTGGAAATGAAAAAAGTAACCCTGTTTCTATTAATTCTCGGGGTAACAATGCTATTCGCAGCACCTGTCTGGTATGATAATCCACAGGCAGCGGGATATCCCCAGAATGCGTATTTTGTAGCAGGTGGTGTTGGAACAACTCAGGAAGAAGCCCGTATGGATGCCTTCTCCAATATCGCCGGACAAATGGAAACTACTGTTAAAGACCAGATTTCAGTTTTAATGACCAGCATTCAGGTTAACGATGCAGAGTTCTTCTCAGAAGTAATGTCTCGTGCCAGCGAAGTTACCGTTGAAGGTAATCTTAAGGGTGCTGAGATTGTAAGAAGAGAGCAGGAAGGTAATAATCACTATATCCTTATTGTGCTGGAAAAAGATAAGGTTATCACAGCTATGGAAGCTGAACTTAAGCCGTTATGGGAAACAATTACAACCCTTTACGATAATGCTCAGAATTCCGTGAAAGACGGCAATCTTATTGCAGCTATTGAGGATTATGTCAGTGCTGAACAGATGATTACCGTATTCTATTCCAAAAAATCTCTGTATGATAACCTTTCAGGCAAGCCATATCCACTTGATAAGACTATCACTTTCCCGATTTTAGACAGTGAAATCAGATCGCTTGTTGCAGGCATAAAGTTAGAGGTTGTTGATGGCGATAATCAAACAGCTAAATCCGGTTCAATGCTCCTAAATCCAATTGTCTTTGAAGTTACAACCAAGCTGAAAGGCGAAAGAGTTCCATTAGCAAACATCCCTGTTGCTATAATTCAGGATAAGGATGTAATTCAACGCGGTTATACTGATAGTGACGGTAAGTATTATGCTTATCTGACAGCTACAGGTAATGACGAAAGGGGAAAGTTTACCGGACGCATCAATCTCAATCAGATTCCTAAGGCATATTCCAAACAGGCTAAGGGTTTTGAAGAGACTGCAACTTATACTGTTGTCCAACAGACTCCTATTGCCTTCACATTATCAGTTACGGACACTAAGGGCAATCCGATGCCTAAAGTATTCGATAAGGTCGCTAAAGGTGTTACCAAGATTGGTTATATGCTGAGTGATAACTCTCCTCTCAAGCTGGAAGGTATCGTTGATGTTATCGATACAAAAGAAATTGAAGGTGCAGGTGCCATGCAGACTATGGTAACAACTGAAGTTTCTCTGAGTCTAAGTACGAAGTTCAATAACAAGGTTGTTGGTAACTATACTACTGAAGCTAAGGGTCTTAGTAAGAAAGATGCCAGAGATGCCACTAATAAATCTTATGATAAAGTTACTATCAGCAAGCGTGAGTTTAATGAGATGATAGCTGATGCAAATGTGGACGAAGTGCTTGCCTCTAATAGTCGTGACAGACTTGCCGAAGCTAAGAAACTCTACACTACGGGAAATCCTAGAGATGCCCTTGCTGTATTAGCATCCGTAACTCACGGTGATGCAGAAATTAAAGAAGCTCAGCAGATGATTACTAAAATCAGAAAAGAGCTTAATGCCGCTGACGCTGCCCGTAGACAGGCTGCCTTTGATGAAAGAGAAAAGAAAAGACAGCTCGAACTTGAGAAAGCCAAACTCCAGTATGAAAAGGACACCATGCAGATGGTTCTTGACTCAGAAAGGGATAAAGAGGCTCTTGAAGTTGAAAAGATTAAAGCCAAACATCAGAAGAAGAACATCAATTTCATCTTTGATTTCTAAATCCTGACGCAATATATGTGAAAAGCCCCTCAAATCGAGGGGCTTTTCCAGTTTAAATACTAGCCATCTCTTCTCGAATCAGAGAAGCTAAACGCTGAACAGCAATTCTATTGTTTTCAATTGATGAGTATGAGAAGTTGATTCTGGCATGATTATATCCCTTACCAAATGGGAAAAATGCACTTCCGGGAACGAAGGCAACTTTCTTTTCAATTGCCTTCTTTAACAGTTCGGTGGCATTCATCCTTTCAGGAAAATTGATAAAGAAGAAAAGTCCACCATTTGGTTCAAACCAGGTTACTTCCTCGGGCATGAATTCGTGAAGTGCCTTAATCATCTCATCTCTTTTCACTTTATATTCTCGCTTAACTATCTCAAGGTAATCGTCAAACCAACCTTTTTGAAGAAATAATGCTGCAATTTTCTGAGTTAAAGGAGAGGTACACAAATCTGTATTTTGCTTTGCAATTACAAATCTATCGATTATTTCCTCAGACGCTATAATCCAACCGATTCTCAAACCCGGCATGAATGTTTTAGAGAATGTCCCAAGATGAATTATATCTTTTCCTCCCCGCATTTCATAGAGCGATGGAAGCCTTTCTCCTTCAAAATTAAATTCCCGATAAGGGCTGTCCTCAACAACAAGAATGTCATTCTCATAAGCATAAGCAAGTATTTGTTGACGACGGGATAAACTCATATGAATTCCTGAAGGATTCTGGTAATCCGGTATCAAATAGAGAAATTTAGGTATCCTACCTGATTGTTTCAGTGCTTCATAACTCGAAGTAAGTTCTTCAAGCGATATGCCATCTGAGTCCATCGGTATATCTATAAGCTCACCTCCATAAGAAAGAAATGCTCCTATAGCACCAAGATAACTCGGAGATTCGCAAAGAATTGTATCACATTTATTGATAAATACTTTGCCAAGCAGGTCCAATGCCTGTTGGGAGCCACTGACTATAACCAGATTCTCCAGTTTAATCCGAAATCCGAGAGCTTGATATCTCCGTACCAATTCCTCCCGCAAAACATTATCTCCTTCGGTTGTACCGTATTGAAGGGCAGCTACAGCATCTGTTTCCATTATCTCTTCGAAGGCAACCCTGATTCTCTCAACTGGGAAGTATTGCGGGTCAGGTAAGCCTCCACCTAGTGAAATCATCCCGGGCACAGCTGTCAGCTTAAGTAGCTCTCTTATCTCCGAGCGTTGCATGGAACGGTGATTTTCAGCCAATAAATCATTAATTTTCATAATTCCTCCATTAAATAACAAGTGTTCTTTATTTGGGTAAAAAAATTATTCTCGATCGTGAAAGAGGGACAATCCGGCAAAGTGATAACGAATCAACTGTTTGAAACGAAGTTTCAACAAGCTCTCATCCTCAGTGTTTTTTACTACTTCTACGATCCCGTCCAAAAGTTGTCCGGCAAACAGACTGATCATTAGCGGTTCAAATCCCGCTGTTTTATCGCTACCCTCCAGAATGTGGGCTGTAAGATTGGAACGAAGCAATTCGGGTAAATCATTGCAGACAGGGGAGTCCGGATTACTCATCAATAAAAGGAATTGAGGTCGTATTTTGCTCAATGTAACGGCAAACCTATTGCTAACAAATTCCATATTTTCTTCAGTATAATTACCGTTGTTGTCTTCAGCTAAAAAGTGAGTGCTGTTTATCAGGAAGTTTTTGTAGGTTTCACTCACCAGAACTTTATACAGCTCCTCTTTGTTTTCGAAATAACGATAAATTATACTGAAACTCATATTTATCTCAGTAGCAATCATCCTGATTGAACATCCCCGATAACCATGCTCAAGAAACAACTTCTGAGCTGTATCAAGGATTGCCTTTCTTACATCATCTTTAAGTACTTGCATAAAAGAACTCCTGTTCTCTATTTGTTTATTCAAGTACTTTTGTCAAGAAATTTGATTCCGCTCTTCATCCAAATAAAATTAAATATATCAATGAACACCCAACCTATTTCTATTTACAATACACGGGAATCTCCCGGGACTCACGCGAGAATCTCTCGGGAATCACTCGGGCATACCCCCGAGTTATTCACATTTTGTTCATAAGTTTTCCCCACTTTTTTCCCGTTTATTAAAATAAAGATACACAGGTATAGTAACGAAATAGAAGCCGATGATTGGTAATAAAACAAAAGTTTGTTGATTAAATTGATAATGGGAATTACCTACTCAAATCCTGAATCTATGATAGGGTTCTACACAGTGAAACCCTTGCCAAGACAAATAAGTAAACATTTGGAACGACAATTGCAAGCTTATTATTGTAAAGATATTGGCATTGTTAAATATACAGAGGTAACTATGAAAAAGGTTTATGCAGTTTTTTGTCTTGCTTTGTTGGCATTCTTTTCACTTAACTCACTCTCGATTGAACAGCAACCGAATAGTATTACTAAATTCAGGGTGCTGGAATCCACTTCCACTCAAACAACTCTGGAATTCTCCTTACCTGAATTCAAGGTTGTTACCAAAGAGCTGAATGGTTCTGCTTTTAACAAAATCGAAGCGGAGTGTGATGGCTTTACTCCTGAGGCAGGTCTGCCGGAATTGCCGATTTATTCCACTATGATTGCAATCCCCTATCATGGTTCAGTATCTATGGAAATTGTGGGACAGAACAGCTATACTATCGATAACTATTCTGCATATCCCGTGCAGGAAGAGAACCGTTCCTTTGCCTTTGACAACGAGTTTTATAATGGGGATAGTTCCTATCCACAGCAGGGAATACAGCTTTCTGAACCGGGGATTATTCGAGACTTCAGGGTGGTGAGTGTATCATTTATACCCTTTGTTTACAATCCATCCACCCGTTCTTTAGTTGTTACAAGCAATCTGACCTGCCGGTTGAATTATTCCAATGAGAGCGGAGTAAATGAAATGGAAGCCCCTGAGTCGTATTCCCCCAGCTTCCAGCCGATATATCAATCCCTGATTGCCAATTATGAACAGGTTTTCGATAGAACTATCCCAGTTCATAATAAACGACTTTTGATTATCTACGGAGGAAGCACTGACCAGCAGTATCTCGATAAATTGGATGAGTTTGTCCAATGGAAAAGGCAGAAGGGCTATAAGGTGACTACAGCCTCCACAACAATTATAGGAACGACTACTGTTGCCATAAAAGACTATATTCAAATGAGATACAATAATACATACACCCGTCCTGAATATGTACTGCTTATCGGTGATACAAGTGGTTCGGTACATATTGATTGTTGGACTGTCGGTGGTGGTGCATCTGATTATCCCTATACCCAGTTAGCAGGAGGAGATACTATGGGAGATGTCTTTATTGGCAGAATGCCGGCTGAGAATACAGTAAATTTTCTGACTATGGCTAATAAGGTCTTTACCTATGAGATGGATACAGCTATAGAGCCTACTAACTGGTATAATCAGATACTTCTTGTCGGGAATACAAATTGGGTAGGTCAATCTACATTAAATCTTGCTAAATATCTTAAAGGTGAAGCGATGGAGAACAATCAAAACTATAATTTTACGGAGTTATACGGTTCTCCAAGTTCTACATCAATGACAGCTACAATAAACTCGGGTGTTTCTTTGTTTCTATATAGCGGTTTTATCGGAATGAACGGATGGGATTCTCCAACTGAAGCAAGTTTTACTAATAGCCATAAAATGCCTCATTGTATTTTTAACGCACCTGCAACAGGTAATTTTAACAGTACAGATGCATCTGATATGTTTGTTCGATTTGGAACCCCGGCAATGCCCAAAGGCGGAATTACTGCTATTGGAGTATCAAATGCCTTGGAGTTCGTATCCGAAACAAACATTATTCCCGGTGGTATTATTGATGGGATATTCAACCTCGGTTATAGTGATATGAGTGCACCTCTTCTATATGGTAAATTGAGTATGTACGAAATCTACAATGCTATAGCTTCCAATTATACAGTGAATTACCCTGCCTGGTTCAATCTTATGGGTGACCCGACAGTAGAGGTCTTTATCGGCACCCCTGGTACACTGATAGCAGAGTATCCGGCAAGTGTTCAACCTGGTGAAACCATCTATCCGGTTCATGTAGAGGATGAAGAGGGGAATCCGATGGAAGGTGCAGTCGTTACTTTGGTTAATGATGGTTTTCAGATAATCTCTGAATCGGATGCCAATGGAAATACCTTATTCACCTTACCGGCAAACTTATCTGAAGGTGAAATTTTTACTGTTACCATATCTCAACATGACTTTGTACCTGTCTTTGAGAATATTATGGTAACTACAACAGATGGCATTGTAGTTACAGAAGTTTATTATGATGATTCGCTGAACGGAAATAATGATGGCAATGCCGATGCCGGAGAAACCCTTTATCTCAGCATCTCCCTTACGAATCCCGGTACTACCACGATAACAGATGCGGAAGTTGAACTTACTTCCCAAGACCCATACATTTCAATCACACAGAATAGTTGTAATTACGGGGATATTGCCCCAGGTGCTGTTGCTGTCTGCAATGCTGCTTATGAAATCCACATAGATGCAAACACACCGGACTCCTATGAGGCAGTTCTGAAACTTCAGGTCGTAGGTGAAGATTATTCAACCTGTTTATCTGTGCAGGTTAACAATGCAGAGCTTAATATTGAGAGTGTTGTTGTTTTAAATACCAATCAGGTATTGGAAGCAGGACAGACGGCAAATTTCGCCCTTAATCTATTCAATAACGGCTCTAATGCCCTAAATGGAATCCAGGTGGAGCTTTCTACCGAATCCACACTTATCTCAATAACAGACGGATATGCATATTTCGGTACTGCACCTCTCGAAGGTACAATCACTAATATGACCGATGCACTTACGGTTACAGCCGATGACATCCTGTTTGCTGGAGCATACATAGAAGTTACTGCCCATATCTTCAATGATAGCGGATACAGTAAATACGAAACCTTTATTCTTCCTACCGGAGAGCCGACAATAGAATGTCCAACAGGACCGGATAGATTCGGGCATTATGTATATCACAGCAGTGATGCCAATGTACCTGCTATTGCGGAGTATAATTGGATTGGAATTGCCCCGGCTGAGGGTGGTTCCGGTAATCAATTCACGAGTATCTCAGATGAATCAAGTGATAATGATACCAATTATGACCAGGTTGGAGCAGATACTATTGATCATACCACTCTGCCCTTTACATTTACTTTTTATGGTGTAGATTATGATGAAGTCTATGTCTGTTCTAACGGTTTCTTGACCTTTGTGCCAACAGAATACGGTGGACCCCAAAATATGCCCATCCCGGGCATCTTAAGTGCCAGTCCCGTAATTGCTCCTTTCTGGGATAACCTGGAATATCATAATGGAGGAGGGATTTATCATTGGCGTGATCTGACTAATCACCTGTTTATCATTGAATGGTATCAGGCAAGGAACAGTTGGGATGGAACTTCACAGGAAACTTTTCAGGTAATTTTCTATGACCCTGAATTCTATCCGACCTCCAATGGGGATGGGATGTTCAAGATACAATATCAGACATTCAATGATGTAGATGCCCCTAACAACATAGTTTATCCACCTATATATGATCTATACTCCACAATCGGGTTCGGTGACCACACCAATACTGACGGGATTACCTATCTCTTTGATCAGGATTATGCCGAAGCCGGACAACCAATAACTAACGGAACAGCCCTGCTTATTTCGGGAGAATACAATCTGGAAAGTACTTCTAACAATTCTGACGAGATGCCAGCAATGACAGCAAGACTATATGCTAATTACCCCAATCCGTTTAATCCCTTAACGAATATCTCCTACTCCTTATCGGTGAATGGATTTGTCTCCCTTGATATTTACAATGTCCGCGGTCAGCATATCAGGAATCTGGTTAAGGATGTGCAAAGTGCCGGAGAACATGTAGTACAATGGAATGGAAAGGATAGTCACAACAAAGAGTGTGCCTCGGGATTATACTTATACCGACTCCGGACAGGAGAAGTGAATATAACTAAAAAGGCAATCTTATTGAAATAACCCTAACTACCACTTAAATACCAAAAGAGTCTTTATACTTGATTGAGGCAGCTAAACTTTTGCTCAATCCCGCTATGAAGACTCTTGCTATTTATCCAATTGATTATATCCTGATTTATAAAAGCACATAATCATTTGTATCAGCAAGAGTTTGATTTATTTCGGTTGACGGTTCAGATGTTATGTATAATTTGGGAAATTGAATTACTTTCACGAAAATGAGGTACCATGATTAAAGCAAAAGTTTATATAACCCTGAAACCAAGCGTGCTTGACCCCCAGGGCAAAGTAGTAATGAATACCCTGCATACCCTTGGTCATGCAAGTGTTAGTGAAGTGCGCGTCAGTAAATTTATTGAAATCAAATTTGATACCGATAATGAGGTTGAAGTTAGAGAAAGCCTTGAAAAGATATGCGACAAAGTATTAGCTAACCCAAATACTGAAGCCTATTCCTACGAATTGGAGACGGGTAACTAAGCCATGAGAATCAATGTCATCATGTTTCCCGGTTCCAACTGTGATGGAGATGCCTTCCATATCAGCAGAATACGAGGTCATCAAGTCGAATATATCTGGCATAAGGACTCTGAGTTAAAGAATCCCGATATGGTATTTTTACCCGGAGGTTTCTCCTACGGTGATTATCTTAGATGTGGAGCGATTGCCAAGCATTCACCCATCATCCAGGAAGTGATTAAGTTTGCCAATAATGGCGGACTGGTGATAGGTGTTTGCAATGGCTTCCAAATTCTTACTGAAACCGGACTGCTACCAGGTGCTTTGATGCGGAATCAGCATCTTGACTTCGTTTGTAAACATCAATACATCAGAGCTGAAACTACCGATTCTCCATTTACCTGTGAAGCAAAGCAGCATCAGGTACTGGATATCCCTATTGCCCATAAAGAAGGGAACTACTTTATCGACTCAGCCGGATTAAAGAGTCTTCAGGATAATAATCAGATAATCTTCCGTTACTGCACTGAGGATGGTTTGATAACCCCGGAAGCGAATCCTAACGGAGCAATTGATAATATCGCCGGAATCTGTAATATCGGCAGAAATGTGCTTGGAATGATGCCTCATCCTGAGCGTGCAGCCGAGGATATGATGCCCAGCAGCGACGGTAAAATAATCTTCGCTTCTATCGAAAAGTTCATGGAATTTAGATAAATGAACATTACTTTTCCTGCAATTATAAGGAGTTTTATCTCTGACAGCACTAAGTGTATAGGTCAGCTTAACCTGCTGTACCCTCCTGTGTGTCAGAATTGCGGGAATAGAATTGACAAGGCTCAAGACTGGCTCTGCAGTGACTGCTTGAATAAGCTTGAAGAATTGGAGACAGGACTTTGTCCAGAGTGTGGGCATAAGCTTGTAAAAGGTGAATGTTTTGAATGCGGGAGACCGGATGAGCCATGGACAGAAGCAGAGGCAGTTTTCGGTTATCATGATTCATTAAGGGCTTTAATCCATAGTCTAAAATACAAAGATAAACGAAAAATTGCCGAATATCTGGCAACAAGAGCAGAACATTGGCTTGATAAACATCGGGTTTTTACGGATGCAGAAGTGATTCTTCCGGTTCCTCTACACTCTGTTAGGCAGAGAGAGAGAGGATTTAATCAATCTGCCTTGCTTGCTGAAAAAATAGCTCTTAAAACAGGTTGGGAGTATTATCCCCATGCCCTAAAAAGGGTTAGAGCTACCCAGAAACAATCGATGGTTCGAACAGAGCAGCGTTCGGTTAATGTTAAGGGTGCTTTCAAGGTAGTAAAACCAGAGAAGATAACGGGAAAGAATGTGGTTGTTTTGGATGATATCTACACATCAGGTTCCACTATGCGTGAGGTTTGTGCAGCTGTAAATGAATGTAACCCGAATAGATTGTATGTGTTTACAATAGGTAAAGTATGTTAGATTATGTTGTGGATATTCCTCGTGAAAGGGCTTTAGTCTTGATTGACAAAGCAGCCAAATTCTTTGTGGAAAGACATCTTACTGCCGCAGCAATAATGACCATAGAATCGTTAAAACCTTTACATGGGATTACCAGTTCAGCTATGTATGCTGTACTTCCATTTGCAGAAGTATTTGTAGATTCCAAAGCCTACCAAGAGTTTGCAGTGGTTATTCAGAACAGAGAATATATAAATTTACTTGTCAAAAGAATAGAAGAAATAGATGATGAGTTGTACTGGGAGGAGCGGGAAAAGAAGCGAGCCCTCAGAATAAAACGACGGAAGCAGTTTAAGGCTTCAATAAAGAAAATTTTTCAAAGAAATAAATAAGCGGAGGAATGTATGCAATATCCCAAAGAAAAACTTACCAGGATTATTGCTACGGACTGTGGTAGTACCACAACCAAAGCGATCCTCATTGAGTATGTTGACGGTGAATATCGTCAAACCGTGAGAGGAGAATCCCCGACAACGGTGGAAGCCCCTCTTAACGATGTTACCAGAGGTGTCCTGAATGCTGTGCAGGAACTTGAAGAACTTGCACGCTTAAAATATGACAACAACAACATTAAGTTCATCGAAGATGATAAACTTATCATCCCAAGAAAAGGTGATTTGGGTGCAGATGCCTATGTATCAACCTCTTCAGCCGGTGGTGGACTTCAGATGATGGTTACCGGTGTTGTAGCTAAGATGACTGGTGAAAGTGCTGAGCGTGCCGCACTCGGTGCAGGTGCTATTGTTATGGACCTGATTGCAAGCAACGACAAAAGAATGAACCATCAGAAGATTGAAAGAATCAGACAACTCAGACCTGATATGATCCTCATGGCTGGTGGTGTGGATGGCGGAACAACAAAGCATGTTGTTGAAATGGCTGAACTTGTAGCTGCTGCAGACCCAAGACCAAGACTCGGTTCGTCTTATAATTTACCCGTTATTTTTGCTGGAAATAATAAGGCTGTTGATGAGATTAAAGAGACACTTGGTGATAAAGTTGGATTGATTATCTCTGATAATCTTCGACCTACCCTCGAAAGAGAGAATCTTGGTCCTGCCCGTGATAAAATACATGATATCTTTCTTGAGCATGTTATGCAACAAGCTCCCGGATATGGCAAACTAATGTCCTGGGCTATAGGTCCTGATGGACAGGAAGTTCCGATTATGCCTACTCCTGCTGCAGTTGGTAATATAATGCAGACTATAGCCAAAATGAACCAGATTGAAGTTCTCGGAGTGGATATCGGGGGAGCAACCACTGATGTATTCTCCGTATTTACTGAAGATTATATTTTTAATCGCACTGTAAGTGCAAACCTGGGAATGAGTTATTCAATATCAAATGTTTTGGCATCTGCCGGACTGGATAACATTCTTCGTTGGGTTCCATTTGATATTGATAAGAAAGAACTTCGTAATATGATAAAAAACAAGATGATCAGACCTACTACAATACCTGCTAAGAGCTCTGAACTTGTGCTCGAACAGGCAATTGCTAAGGAAGCCCTGCGTCTTGCACTAATACAGCATAAAGAATTTGCAGTATCACTAAAAGGTGCTCAGCAAAAGCGTGATATCTCTCAGGCTTTCACCCAAAGTGAGTCAGGAGCGACGATCGTTAATATGTCATCCCTTGACCTCTTAGTTGGTTCAGGTGGTGTACTTTCTCATGCACCTCGCAGGAATCAAACAGTTATGATGATGATTGATGCATTCCTGCCTGAATGTGTAACCCGTCTTGCTGTGGACTCAATCTTCATGATGCCTCATCTGGGAGTACTTGCATCAATCAATGAAGAAGCTGCTACTGAAGTTTTTGACAAAGATTGTATGGTTTACCTCGGTTCTTGCGTTGCCCCTGTGGGTAAAATAAAAGAGGATGCTATTGCTCTTGAAGCCAGACTTGAACTCCCAGACGGTAAGATCTTCGATGAGAAAATTCCTTTTGGAGAGCTTCGTCTGATTCCTTGTGGAGTAGGTGAAACAGCAAAAGCTGTCCTCAAACCAGGGCGTGGACTTGATGTCGGTGCCGGCAAGAACAATACCCTTGAGACTCAACTCCATGGAGGAGTTGTTGGTATTGTTCTGGATACACGCGGAAGAAATCCTTTCGTATTGCCGGTTGAAGCGAGTGACCGTGTTCCTCGACTCCTTAAATGGATGAAGGAATTAGAAGCTTATCCCGATACAATGTTAAATTAGGAGGTGAAACATGGCACAAGCATATTCAGCAGGATTAACCGTTACAAAAAGTATCGTTCTCAGAAAAGAAAGAATTCTTCCTATCAAGGGTTCAGTCCTTGTTAAGGTTGGAGATAAAGTTAAAGCAGAAGATTTAGTTGCAGAGACACTGCTTCCCGGTAATGTGATTCCGATAAAACTTGCTAATAAAATGGGATGTACACCTCAGCAATTAGAGATGTATCTCAAGGTTAAGCCAGGAGATTATATCAAGAAAGACCAGATTCTCGCAGAGAATAAGGGTTTCCTTGGTACCGGATTGTGGAAAAACAGCTTCAAATCACCAACAGACGGTGAGATAGAAAGCGTTTCCAAACATACAGGACAGATGCTCCTTCGTGAACCCCGTATCCCGATTCAGGTTCTTGCCTTTGTGGATGGACTTGTTACTGAAGTAATTCCGAATGAAGGCGTAGTTATCGAAAACAAATCTGCATATATTCAAGGTATATTCGGATTGGGTGGAGAGACTTTCGGTGAGATTAAAGTGCTCGCAAAAGACCCAACAACCGTTTTGGATGCAGATATGATTAATGACACCTGTAAGGGTAAGATTATCGTGGGTGGTAGTCTGGTTACACTTGCAGCTATTAAGAAAGCAATGTCTGTAGGTGTATCTGCAATTGTTACCGGTGGCATTGAGGATCAGGACATTAAGGAACTTCTCGGTTATGACATTGGCGTTGCCATTACGGGGCATGAAGAGATTAACACCTCTATTATTGTTACGGAAGGATTCGGATTAATCAATATGGCTCGCAAAACCTTTGAGCTTCTGAAAAGCTTTGATGGTAAGAAGGCATCTTGCCATGGGAAGACTCAGATTCGTGCCGGTGTAATGCGTCCTGAAATCATCATTCCGATTGATTTCACAAGTGATGACCTCAAGGTTGTTGCCGCTAAGATGCCAACTCTGGAGATTGGTTCTACCATCCGCGTGATTCGTGAGCCAAACTTTGGTAGTATCGGTAAAATCACCGGACTTCCTGAGAAACTCACTCAAGTTCAATCTGAGACATGGGTGCGTGTTCTCAATGCAGAACTTGATAACGGCGAAAAGGTTACAATTCCAAGAGCAAATGTCGAAGTTATTGAAGAATAAATAAACTATATGAGTACATTAGCCCTGTTTGATGACAGGGCTTTTCTATTTGTGTTCAATTGCCTTTAATCAAGCAATAACTCAGAACATGTAAAGCAATCGTATAATTCTTGAACACAGAAGCTACAAAGGATGATTAGGGATATATGTGGGAAAAATTATCATTATTGCAATGACTATCTGTGCCATAACTTGCTTCAGAATAGGTTGTTTAATCGCTACTGACAGGGGATGATATCTCGTATCTGAATTGGAGGTTTAGAGGCATTGGTTTGCTCAATATGCAAGGAAGCAAAAGCCTCCGTTTCCGGAGGCTTTTATGCTAAGTATATATTAGTGCTTCGAGCGTTGTAGCCCGGAGTTTTGGGAGCTTATTCCATTTGGCTTAGGCATGACTCCTCGTGTTCTTGTGAGATAATCATTAAGACTGCGAAGGTCACCGATAAAGCCGATAACACGATAGTACTTCACTCTGTGTAGTACACCGACATCTGTAAAGGAAGTATTGCTTCCGCTATCTCCCAGATAGTAGAAATCACCGTCAGAGGTATCACTCCAGTAAACCAGATAATGGTTTACGGTTACGGGATTGCTGTAATAATCATTAACAATCGGTGACCAGCTGACCGTGATGTCATCTCCTGAGGCAGATATACTAACATTGGTGGGAGCAGGTAGAAGAGTCTGGCTAACCAGTACATGGTTTTCATAGTAAACGGTATCGACTAAGGCTCCTGAGGTTACGATTAATCTGACCGAATAGACACCCAGTTGTGCATAGGTGTGGATTACATCTGCATCGGTTGAAGTATTATTATCCCCAAAGTTCCAGTCATAAGTAACCAACTGGGGAATATGCCCATAAGTATCGGCATGATATGTTGATGGCTCACCCTGGATGATGGTTTGGTCATTCACAACAATATGAGCATAATGACGATAGTATTTACTACCCATATCCAGTCTTGTTCCATCAGGGTCAGCGTCGTCCATATCGCCTTCATAGTATGTCCAGCCATCACCATCAGCATCAGGATCACCGGCATCAATCATAGGGCTTTCGAAATTAAGCCTGTAATCGCCATTTGCCGCATCGACAAACATCGGTTCGGAATTGATATTCCCGATACCAGCAACAGGTGAATCTGTGTGAGCGTTACAGTAGGAAGAGTTAACAAGAGCATTAACGGATAAGAAAGGTTGTGCTATTGAGGTTTGTCCCCAGATAATGCTGTTGGAAAGCTGAACAGAGCAGTTGGTAGCTTCGACAGCTCTTGGATAATTATCTATTGTGAACTTGTTTACATCAAGAGTGGCATTGTTTATTACTTTCAATGCCGTTACCATTAGAGAAGCCATATCGGATGTTGCAACTATAGTATTCTTCTCTATTAGAGCAAGTGTTGAGTTAAGCTCTATACCGATAGCATTATTGAAAAGGTCATTAGAAACAATCTCAGAATTATTAACTCCAAGAACTCTGATTCCCGTGTTGAATCCTGTAATCTCGCATCCGCGAATAATCGCATCAACATTATTGCCCAGTTCAACACCAACACCGACAAGTCGAGTGGCATTTTCACTGTTTCGAATCCTGACATTGGTCAGGCTTGGGGTTGATCTATCATTGCTAAGGTTCTGATAAATCAGACCATAATCAATTCCTGTTAGGGTATCGCTGCTACAAGAGATAAAAGGTACATTTTTCAGGAAAAGACCATAGGCATTTGGTCGGGTGCTGTTTTCACTATTCCTGACCCTTACATTGGTTAATGATGGAACAGATGTTCCCAGACTACCCTGTTGTTCGTAGATAATCCCGTTTCCGGTATTCTCTGCCTGAAAATCATCTACATTAAGACATATTTTGCCAACTGCTTTGACAGCAAAAACAGTCTCGTCAAGCTCACGAAGAGGTCTATTACGCACTGTGTTATCCGTATTCCGAACTCGTACATTTGTTAAGGTTGGAGTTATCATAGTATTGATACTACTGTTTTGGAACTCGATACCCTGAGGATAATCATTTACTTCTGTATCAATCATGGAAACAGAGCTGCTTTGTGTTATCTTTATACCTGTAACTGCTGTTCTTACTGTATTATCCGTATTCCGAACTCGTACATTTGTGAGAGTCGGAGTTGATGTACCGGAATCCATCTGGTCGAATTCAATACCAACTCCTAAGTTCTCAATATCAACATCGTCAAGGGTTGGCGAAACCGAGCCTGTAATATAGATTCCTTTAGATTCAGGTCTGGTTGTATTCTCAGAATTTCTAACCCGAATATTCGTTAGAGTAGGTGTTGAAACTGTTCTTTGTTCATTCCATATTTCAATACCTGAGGAACAGTTCTCCACCTCAATATCACTCAATTGACAGGCTACTGAACCTACAAAAAGGAAACCTTCACCGACAGTACGGGTGCTGTTTTCTGAGTTTCTAACCCGAACATTTGTGAGAGTTGGAGCTGTTTCTGTTATACCTAATTGCTCAAAGTCAACTGCAATGGCAAAGTCATTAATCTCAACATCTGTTAATGTTCCGTTTACATTACCGGATACATTGATTCCGCGGGAATCTGGACGCGTACTGTTTTCAGTGTTTCTTATTCTAATATTTGTTAAGGTTGGTGTCGATGCACTACCAAGCTCATTGCTCATATCTATACCTGTAGTATAGCCTTCAATAATCATTCCGGAAATATCAACTGAAACCGTACCGGAGAGGGCAACACCATAATCAAGATTACGGGTGGTATTATCACTGTTGCGAACCCGAACATTGGTTAGAGTAGGTGTCTGAGTGGTGTTTTCAAAGAGAATACCCGTAGGATAATCCTCTACTATCAGACTGTCGATTGTAGCTGAGCTCGAGATAACAACCCCGACTCCATCCTCGGTTCTTGGAGCTCCGGAGTTTAGGAAAGAGATGTTCTGAAGGAAAGGATTACCTCCATCAGTTCCGGATATCTCCAATCCACTGGAATAACCGTGTATCGTAAGATTAGATATTGTTGGAGAAGATGCTCCTGTTATAACAACTGCTGTCCCAGAGGAAACTGTTCTTTCAATGCCAGCTAAGATTGTCAGGTTATCCAGTGATGGAGATGAGCTGTTAATCCGAATCGGATTCTCAGCATTTAATAACTGGCAACCCGTAACTACAGAACTATCAGAACCTTCTCCAAACATTAGACCTCCCCAGTTATTAACCAATTCTGTCGTAAATATTGCCTGATCAGCAATAAATTCACCTTCAATAACCAACATTGAATCAGTGAACACATTTACTACAACATCCTGTTGAATCTCTAATCTACCGTCTGTTGGAATCGTTATTTGACCGAAAATATTATAAGGTGATGATTCCGGTACCCAGCTTTCATCAATGATATCCCCACCAGGGACACCTGTACCATTTACAACAATAGGGTCTTCCATTGTATAGGAATATGGCGTTGCGTCTGTTTCTGTTCTAACTGTTAATGTAACAAAGTATTCACCACCTATGTTGTAGGTATGTGTTGGGTTTTGAGTTTGGCTATCTATGAACCCATCTGATTCGAAATCCCATTCCCATATACCGACATTGCCTTGTGTGAAGTCTGTAAAGTGGACTGCTTCTCCTCCCCATGGAGCGATATTATCAACCTCAAAGACTGGACTAAGCGAATCAAGTACTTCTATGACAATTGTATCAGTAGTAATCTCTCCACCTTGATTATCATCCAAGTTAACAGTAACAACTTCAGAACCACTCCAATCTGCATCAGCTGTGATTGTGACATTGGTCCCTAAGATAGAAAAATGAGTATGAATATTGTCAGTGAAATATAGTGTCAATTCATCGTCTGTCTGGTCTGAGTCGTACATATAGTCAGCAAAATCCCTATATTCAGAAGAATTCATAAGAAAAGAAATATTATCAGGTAAAGATAACACAGGGGGTTCATTAACCGGCCTGATTCTGACAGAGATGGTATCTCTGACTATTGCATTGCTATTATCACGAGCAGTGAAAATAATTTGATCAATTCCCTGCCAGGCTTGAGTGGTAATTGTTACAAATCCATTTTGAACAAGTACGGAGCAATGACTGTAACCGGAAGCGTAAAAGAGCAACGGGTCATTATCGGCATCCGTGAAATAGTTATTGAGATTCAGTTCATTATTTACTGAGTTGATTACAATCTCCAGATCGGGGATATTACTTACAAGAGCAGGAGGTGTATTCATAACCTCAAT
>JAFGVF010000086.1 GCA_016938155.1 Candidatus Cloacimonadota bacterium | reverse complement strand
TTCTGATTCTTCCTTTTTCCTGTAGCCTTAATGTATATTCCATAGGGTGTACCATGTTGATCTTTACCATCAAACAGCCAATGAAGTAACCCCCTCTTTTCATCAAAACTCATTTGAAATAAACGCTTACTACCACTATATCGTTCAAGTAACCGCTGCCTTATTCTTCCTGCTTCCTCCTTCACCTCATCTACATCGGGTAATGTATTAAGAGTTGCCTTGTCTGATTCAAGGTGTGAAAGAATATTCTCTTTTTGTTTGATAAGTTCCTTTTCTTTGGCTTTAATGGTTTCAGCCGATAATGTCTCATTCAGTACTGCCTGAACAAGCTTTGACAATTCTTTATTTAAATTTTTCAGGTTTTTCTCATTTACTTCAATTTGTCGCTCAAGTTCCTTCTTTAATCTGTCATCAGGTAAGCTTTCTGCTATTGCCTTTTCAAAACCGACTGCGTCATATATGTTTTCAAAGATAGTTTCAAATACAGCCTTTTCAATTGGATCACAGTGAATATATGTAAATGCCTTTGATTCGCCCGGTTTATGCCTATAAATTCGTATTGGTGTATCCGGGTAATTAATTGTTGCTGCCGACAGTCTGCTATGGCATACATCACATCGTATAAATCCACTTAAAACATACTTTCCTGGCAGATCGGTACGATTATTTTTCCGGTTAAATTCAAGTCGTTCCTGAACCCTCTCAATATACTCATCAGACAATATTCTTGGTATTATATGAGTGATTGGTTCAGCATCCTTAAACTTGACAACCCACGTGTCACCACAACGTTTACCAAGAATATTAAGTAAATTATTATACGTCATTCCTAATTCTGCTGCGATTTCCGGAAGTGGTCTTCCGCTCAGATATTGGTCGGCAGCTTTTTGAATTGCTTTGGCTTTTTCCTCATCAAGTATCCAAGTTTCAGTTTTTGGATCGAATGTTCTACCATAGGGGAATTTTCCTGATGTTGGGATGCCACGTTTCGCCTTTGCCACTCTGTTCTCAAGCATGGTCTCTTTGATGATGTCACGTTCCAGTTGAGCAATGATTGCCAACATCCCCAACATTGCCTCTCCGTACTTGGTTGAGAAGTCAATGCCTTCAGAAATACTACGAAGTTCAATACCTGCTGCTTTTAGCTCCTTGTAATTGTTGAGTAATTCAAGTGCATTCCTTCCAAATCGACTAAGCCGATGAATGATCAAGACCTTGAATTTTCCCTGAAGACCATCTTTGATACATTTCTGAAGACCATAACGATTAATAATGGATCCACCACTAATCCCTTCATCAGCATAAATCTCAGTCAGTTCATATTGTTGACTTTTTGCAAATTCTGTAATTGACTTTCTTTGGGTGGTCAACGATTCATCATCAACCTGCCCGGGAGTGGAGACACGGACATATCCAGCAGCCTTTTTCATAATGCATATCAATTTATGATTCAAGGACTTAAATTAGATAAAATTAAATTGATACACTAATTATTTGATCAGAATTATAGGAGAAATCATATTCCTTTGAGTAGAGCTATTCCTTTGATGGAGTAACCATCGAAACCTATCGAGAGATATGATTTATTATCTATGATCAAGACTCAATTACATCGCTTTAAATCGCCTTGTATCCGAGAATCGGTTTCAGGTGAATTAACAGGTCACATTTTGTGAGGTTGTCTTCGCCGCCGTTCATGTTCCCAATCCGTCGACACGACGGGGGTACGGGTGATATTTATCCATTTATAACCAGTTGATTGCCATTATTTTATGAGCATCGGAAACAGGATAAAAATCCTATTTTACCATGCCAATTATCCGTGTTTTTGAGTATGACCTTTCCGATCTTAGATATGGTGATTGATTGATAATCAGCCATTCACCTGAGTTCCGCGAGGATCGGAACCAACGCAGATGCCGTACACATCGGAGGTATGGAAACCACCGCCAACATGTAGGTTCCTAATTTCCCAAATAGGGATGAACAAGGTCAGATTTGGTTTGCACCAAGTCTGACTGCTAAACCTTTTATGTCTAATTAAACAATCACAATCATGAAAACAAAAGATGTCAAGAAAGCTGCTGCCAATGATGTTGATCTGGAGCAGATCACAGAAACCAAGGAAATCAACAATGACCAGTTGATTGCAGATGCACAGAAAAAGATTGATGACCTGAAAGCTCAATTATCAGCCGCCAAGGATGAGTTAAGAAAGCTGACAGGTAAGAAATCATCTGAGCCGAAAGGTCCCGGTGTCATTGGTACAATCTTTACATTGGTGAGTGAGTCAGGAAAGACAGGTATTTCAAAAGCTGACATCCTTGCCAAGCTGGTGGAAATGTTCCCCGATCGTTCTGAAGACTCAATGAAGAACACCATCAACGTTCAGGTCCCGAGTCGCCTTAGTCGTGAACACAACATCAAGATCGAGAAACTGGAAAATGGGAATTTTGTAGTGACCAAGTAAACTGAAAGAGGAGTATTCTACTCAGGTAGGTACTCCTTTTTTTTTGCCCTTTTGTGGTGCAATGGTCCTGTTTTTAAATGTCCGATTAAATCATTGACAATTATAACAATATGGAAACCAAATATGTATCTTATGTCAGAGTGAGTACCAAACAACAAGAAATATCAGGTCTTGGACTGGATGCTCAACGATTGATGATCCAAAACTATATCAAACATCAAAATGGATGCCTTTTGCATGAGTTTGTAGAAAGTGAATCCGGTCGCCATGATGATAGACCTGAGTTAAAATTAGCTACCAGTACATCAAAAAATACTGATGCCACATTGATTGTTGCCAAACTGGATAGACTTAGCCGAAATGTATCATTCATTTCCTCTTTGATGGAGAGTAAGGTAAAGTTTGTTGTAGCTGATATGCCAACAGCCAATGAATTTACCTTACACATATTTGCTGCTCTTGCAGAACAGGAAAGGAAATACATTTCAGAGAGAACCAAATCTGCCTTACAAGCCAAAAAGATAAGAGAACCGGAATGGAAACCTGGGACTGACAATTTAACAGATGATGGTCGTAGGAAAGCTCATCAGACAAACTACAGGAATGCCCGTACCGATACAAATGTGGTACATGCCTTCCATTACATTGAGTCATTGAAACGACAAGGACTCACCTACCAACAAATAGCTGATAAACTGAATAATGAAAACTACCGGACTCGAACTGGTAAGTCTTTCCGGTGTAATACCGTTTGGTACATTTGGAAAAGGATGGAGGTAAAATGAACGTTCAATTTCATTCGCAGTGCGACCAAATTTGAGTAACCTCATTTTGGTAACTACTTGATACTTTGCCTTCTTTATTGATGTAATTAACTACAAAAATCATATTTACCAATATAGTTGAAATGGAACATATTGATTTAATGGGACATACCGATATTTAAAGATTATAAGGACAATTCCTTATACAGGAATGGAAGTGTTCCATACCAAAAATTCAAAAACTTATACTTCCACGCACACGGATCCGTGTGCTATGATTATTCTATTATTCTTATTTTTTATCTTTTAATCTATATATATCGAAAATGTATATAGTTACGACATAAAGGAAATATAATTTACGACTTAAAGGTAATATAGTTACGAATGAAAAGGAATATATGACGACCTAAAGGTAATGTTTCTCCATAAGTGGTGGATGAATGTGTCATTCATTTTCCTTTGGTAGTTGATATACAATATATCCATATTCATCAACGTGATCTATCAACCCAAACTTAATGAGTTCTTTTACTGGAATGTGAATATTTGAATAGCTTATTCCGGCAGTCGTACAGAGTTCAGCCAATGATATCTTACAGAGTTCCCATTTATATTGAAATGGAATGTTTTTAATTTCTTCATTTAGCTCATTATGCTCATATCCTTCAACTTCACAATATAACATGAAATCAAATTCTGAAAAGATTCTCATTGCAAGATATAATGATTTCGCGCGGAGGCTTAGTTGGCTCCAAATACCAGATTCAACGATATATGTAAAAAAGAAAAAACAATCATCTCTTTCAATTTCCTTCTTCTTATAGTATCCTGGTTTATATGTCCAAAAACGACGTTGTCCTTCATTTATCTTTTTTGCTTTGAGAAAGACTGATCCACGAAGTTCATTGACGGCGTTTATTATTGTTGGTATGCTTAGACCTGACTTTTTACTGAGAATCGCCTGAGATACTTGAATGTACTTTTTGCTCTGATAATTATCTTCGCAGCATAGCACTATATACAATGCTCTCGCCGGAAGTGATACTTTTTCCGTGACCAAAAACCTAGGTATCTTACGAAAATAAGTCTTATTAGAACTAATTGAAGGAGTCCAGTCTTTCAATTTGTCATAACTCCTTTGAAGAGCTTCATTTGTTCTCTTTTTCCTTAATGCTCTGGAGAGTTTTATATTTCCTTTGGTCCGTTTCATTTTTGGCTCCTTTCCTGTCATTGACTCCAAAGGTACAAAGAACAAGGGAATGGGGTGCGGAGCCAACAACACCCCTTAGCTTTGCAATAGCTATCCCTTGTGTGTCTTCATTCAATGTTATTTTGCGGCTCTCCATTGATAACCACCGGCAGTCTTCAGTTTGCCTTTAATACATTCTGCAATTGATGAATAAGTAGCTTTGGTTGCATCAGATGCTTTACGCATGCTATCAAATGTGGCAATGTACTTTCCGTCCAATCCATATTGATGAACTGAAATACCATTCCTTCTGCTGTTTGTGACAGGTTCAATGTCTGCTGGTACTGAATTTTTCTTTTCCATGATTTCTTGATTTTTATTCGTTAATACTTAAAATTCCGTATTGTTCTGTAATCAAATTCCTTTTTTTTAACGTCTTAATCGCCGATCTGATCCGATGACGAGAAATACTTTTCGATGTATCATTGTTGTAGAGAGATGTCCTGATAGTTTCAAAGAGATCCGATGAATCCATCGAATCGCCACGCAGCTCTTTAAGTATGGCGATTTGTATTCTTCCAAGATTATGCCGACCTAACGCACTCATTTGTCGATATTTATAACCGGATTGTAACCTTTCATCCGCTTGATCTCACTTAAGGCATCAAGCA
>JAFGVF010000085.1 GCA_016938155.1 Candidatus Cloacimonadota bacterium | reverse complement strand
TGGGTTCCCCGGTTTTTCTATGAATACGGGAGAAAGGAGGATAACTACACATATGGGATATGATAACTTATCTTAGAAGTCGGATAATGAGTCGGCTATAAGTCAAATAGACGAAAAAAGTGATCTGGAGAGAATTAATGCAATAGATAATAGATTAGAGCAATTGACAGAAGAGCGTAATACTCTAGTCGGATTGATGACAAAGGGTTTTCTTGAACCAGCGCTATTTAGGAAAGAACGCAATGTTTTGGATAGAGAAATAAATAGCCTGACTACAGAAAAGACAAATCTGGTCATGGCATTTACAGACGGTACATCACAAGCAGATGAAGTGAAGTCGCTTCTAGATTATGTGGCGGAACAGGACTTTATTGGTGAGTATACTGAAGAAGCATTTGAAAAATATGTTGAGAACATCATAGTAAATACAAGGGATGAACTGACATTTAAGATGAAATGTGGACTTTCCCTGAAAGAGGAGGTGGTGAGATAAATGGCTTATATACCTTATGGATACGAGGTGATAGATGGCGTCGTTACTGTTAATGAAGAGAAAGCTAATCAGGTTAGAATATTCTTTGAAAAATACATTTCAGGGCTTTCCTTAGCTGTAGCCGGTGAGCAGGCGGGTATTGAAAAGACACATTCATCAATGGGGCTTATTTTGAAAAATATTCAATATCTCGGGAATGATGTGTACCCAACGATCATCGACGAAGAAACTTTTTATAGGGCTGAGGAAGTTAGAGAAAAACGTGCTAAGGACTTAGGGCGAATTGTAGAACTTGCTGCGTTTACTGCTCCATCGCCAATTGAAAGATTCAAGATGAAAAAGGCAGATACCAAGCTTCCAGATGATCCAGTAATGCGAGCTGAGTACCTGTATAGTCTGATAGAAAGCGAGGTTTAAGATGGCACAAAAAAATATAACCGTAATTCCAGCCTGTAAGAGAGTTGGAAGTTCAACTGCAAAAGAAAAAGTAAATAAACTTCGTGTAGCTGCTTATTGCCGCGTTTCTACAGAAACCGAAGAGCAGAACTCAAGCTATGAGGTGCAGGTTGCTCATTACACAGACTTCATAAAGAAAAATGCTGAATGGGAGTTTGCAGGCATATTTGCAGATGACGGCATCTCAGGCACGAACACGAAAAAACGAGAAGAGTTCAACCGTATGATTGAGGAGTGTATGGAAGGGAACATCGATTTGGTAATTACAAAGTCCATTAGTCGATTTGCCCGTAACACTTTGGATTGCCTAAAATACATTAGACAGCTTAAGGAGAAGAACATATCCGTATATTTCGAGAAGGAAAACATCAACACAATGGATGCTAAGGGAGAGGTACTAATCACCATCATGGCATCCTTAGCACAACAGGAAAGTCAGAGTCTTTCACAGAATGTTAAACTCGGTCTTCAATATCGATATCAACAGGGGAAAGTGCAGGTTAACCATAATCGATTTATGGGTTATACAAAAGATGAAGATGGCAACTTGGTCATTGAACCAAAAGAAGCTAGAATAATAAAACGCATATATAAGGAATATCTTGAAGGCGAAAGCCTGGCTGGGATAGGACGAAATCTCGAAAAGGACGGTATTTTAACAGCTGCAGGTAAACCAAGATGGCGACCGGAGACCATAAAGAAGATTCTTAAAAATGAAAAATACATGGGTGATGCCCTTTTACAAAAAACAGTCACTGTAGACTTTCTCACTAAAGAGCGCGTCAAGAACGAAGGACATGCACCTCAGTACTATGTTGAAAACAGCCATGAAGCGATTATATCAAAGGAAATCTATTTACAGGCACAAGAGGAGCTGCATCGTAGGAATAATATTTACACAGGTGCTGATAAAAACAAAAGACTTTATAGCAGCAAATATGCTTTAAGCACCATAACCTTCTGTGGGGATTGCGGTGACATTTACAGGCGTGTCTATTGGAATGTTCACGGCAGAAAAGAGTTTGTCTGGCGATGTGTTACAAGAATCGAGCAAGGACCCGAAGTCTGTGAGAACCGAACTGTAAAAGAAGCTGAACTATACGATGCAGTCATGACAGCCATTAATAAACTTCTTGCCGGTGGAGATAACATGATTAGATCACTGGAAGAAAACATCCATGCAGTAATCGGTGACACCACAGAGTACAGGATTTCTGAGATAAACGACTTGCTTGAAGAAAAGCAGAAAGAAGTAATAAGTCTTGCAAACAAGGGTAAGGATTACGACTTTCTTGCAGATGAAATTGATGCCTTGCGCGAAAAGCGTCAGAGCCTTCTTGCGGAGGATGCCTCCCTTAGCGGCGAGAATGAAAGGATTCAAGAACTCATAGAGTTTATTCGTGCCAACAAATATCGCACTAAAGTCTTCGATGACAAGCTTATAAGGAAATTGATCCAAAACGTGACAGTGTATGATGACCATTTTGTCATTTGTTTTAGATCTGGAATTGAGATTAAGATATGAAAGACATTTTTTATAGCCCATGACTCTAAGGTAGAGTTGTGGGTTTTTTATGGTTATGCAATTATGAGAATACTGGTAATTTTATTGTACATATCAACCAAATGGTTTATAATATAATTTAGTAGAATATGGAGGTGCTGTATGACTACGGCAGATATGATCAAACAACTGTGTGAACAAATGAATAT
>JAFGVF010000084.1 GCA_016938155.1 Candidatus Cloacimonadota bacterium | reverse complement strand
TCATCCGAATTTATGGTAACATAAAGATGACCGCATCCGGTATGCATTCTCTGTGTGATTCCCTGCGTAATTTCGGGGCGTTTACGAGGTTCAAGAATAGGTTCGACTTTTCCTGTTTCTGTCTTTACTTTAGAGCCGACATTCAAAACCTGATTCTCACGGCTACCGTCACGATAAACCGTGATTCCCTTGCAACCGAGTTCATAAGCTAATTCATAAGCCATGCGAATATCATCCGTTGTAGCTTCCCTTGCAAAATTTATCGTCTTTGATACAGCATTATCTGTATATTTCTGGAAAGCAGCCTGCATTCTGATGTGCCATTCCGGCGATATATCGTGAGACACTACAAAGACATTCCGTATCTCCTCAGGCAAATCAGGAAGATTGTGCAAACTTCCCTCTTCCGATATTTTCTCCATGAGTTCTTTTGAATAGAGACCGTGAGCTTTGAGAGCTGCTTCAAGATGTTTATTCACATAAAGAAGCTTCTCTCCATCCATAACATTCTTTACATACACAAGCGAGAATTGCGGTTCAACACCACCTGAGGTATCCAGTATCATACTTAAGGTTCCGGTTGGAGCAATAGTTGTAAGTGTTGAGTTACGAAGTCCTTTAGCTTTTATCTCATCCAACAGCTCATTCCAATTGAGTTTATTGCTTTCTCGATGGATGTTTCCGGTTGAATAGATACTACCCTTAAAAGAGGGGAAGGAGCCTTTTTCTATCGCCAAAGCAAGAGATTTCTTCTTTGCATGGTAATCAATAAACTCCATTATTTCTTCAGCCAGATTCACTGCTTCGTCGCTGTTATAGGGTATGTTCAGCTGGAAGAGCAGATCAGCCCAACCCATAATCCCGAGTCCGATTTTACGGTTCTTTTTGACCATCTCATCAATTTCAGGAAGCGGGAAATTGGAGCGGTCGATAACACCATCCAGAAATTCCACAGCCGTTTGAGTAACTGCTTTCAAGCTATCCCAATCAATCTTACCGTTCGCATAGAAAGCTGCTAAATTTATTGAGCCGAGATTACATGCTTCATTGGGTAATAATGGCTGTTCTCCGCAGGGATTTGTAGCTTCAATTACTCCGATATGCGGAGTTGGGTTACTGTCGTTGATTTTATCAAGAAAAACAATTCCCGGTTCCCCGTTTTTGTGAGCCATCTCTATGATCAGATTAAAGATATCACGAGCTTTTAATGTTTCGGTTATCTCTTTGCTGTATGGAGAGATGAGATTGAAGTCCTCATCTCGGTGAACTGCCTGCATAAAATCATCTGTTATTCCGACACTGAGATTGAAATTAGTCAATTGAGTTGTGTCTTCTTTACAGCTAATAAATTCCATAATCTGAGGGTGGTCAACGCTCAGAATCGCCATATTTGCTCCTCTACGGGTGCCACCTTGCTTAACGGCATCCGTAGCTGAATTAAACACTTTCAGAAAGGAGATTGGACCACTTGAAACCCCGTTTGTCGAGCGTACTCTTGCATTGGATTCTCTCAGTCTGCTGAAACTGAAACCTGTACCGCCACCGCTTTTATGAATTAATGCCGCGTTCTTGATAGTGGTGAAAATGCTCTCCATACTATCCTCAATGGGCAAAACAAAGCATGCTGAGAGTTGCTGTAAGTCATTCCCCGCATTCATCAAAGTCGGTGAGTTAGGTAGAAATTTACCTGAATCAAGCATTTGATAATACTTTTCCGCTTTTGCTTCATCCCCTGCAGCAATATCATCAGCAACTCTGGTTATGAGTTTGTTCCAATCTTCAATTAAATTGCCGTTTTCATCCTTTTTAAAATACCTTTTTTCCAATACAGTGATTGCATTCTCTGATATCTTCATCACATCTCCTCAATTTATCTGTTTATTATCTTGTACTCCAAATATGATAGAGGTCAGAAAGAGACATTATCAAGCCGTCTCTCCTTCTGGCATATCGAATTATAGCCCAGAAAACCCATCCCCAAAATGGGTAATCTACTTTTTCAAAAGTTGTATTGTGCCAGAGAATGTTCAGATGCGAACCGTATTTCTCTGCATTTTTTACCAGTTTTCTTAGTTTTAAATATGCTTGCCATGGCGTTAAATTCATACATACAGACGACATCATAGAGGTATCCATTACCGTAAGCGGTATCTCCAAAATATGATAAGGTCTGTTTTCCTTAAAATTAAAAGGGAAGAAAGGATACGCCGTTCCGCATCGATAGCCGATAGCTTCCCAGAAACCGATAGTTGAGTCATAGCTGATATTCATCTTCTCCAACACATCAAAGCTTTTATGGTAATCAAAGGATAGAGTATGAGAACGGTAGCCTTTCACAGGCTTTCCAAGTTCATTCAATAAACTCAATTCATCTTTGAGTATTTCACTGTTGAAGGAGCTCTTTGGTGTTCCGTGCAGTTGCACATCATGCTCTTGTAATAAACCCTCTATCTGGGTCCTGTATTTAGGTTTCTTAAAATAGGCGTGACGATTATTCTCATATTGGATCACTTTCTTGGATGGAAGTCTGTATTTATCATCCAAATCGCCTGTTATGAGAAAATAAGTGCTGTTGATGTTCCTGTATTCTTCACCCCGAACTAAGTGTCGCATCCTCGTGTAGGAATGCGACAGGAATCTTCTGAGAGCGTGACCTATTAGTTTGTAAGCAGAGTTAATAGGCTGTTTCAGAAGTCGCTTGGCATTGTACTTGAATGTGTATGCATAGTGCTCTTTTGTCCAGTAATTCCAGTAATCTACATCATGACTGACAGTTACATAGAATTTCTTTCTCTCACCCCACAAAGTTTCACGAGAAAACTCAGGCAGAATGACCTCAATTATACTCTTCAAAATATTGGCGTAAATATCCACAACGGGAAGTTCGACAAATCCACCCTGATATTGCAGGGAACGGTAGAAGTCGAAACGATTGTCAATTTCAGCTTTGTCCATCAAAACCCGTTCGTGCCAGCAGGATAGGAAATAGAATGCAGATGAAATCAAGTCCTTTCTTACTACTGCATGTTGTAGGGAAGCACTGAAAATATCGCCCTGCTTCGAAAAAAGAAATGGGATGTAATTATCTTTGTATTTATTAAACCGTAGTTTACTAACAGGATACACATCATTCTTTTCATAGAATGCAACAGCCTCGGGATTGTAATATATCTTTAACGGGTATGAGTTCTTAGTTTCAATGCCATAATAGATATGTATCTGATCATAACTTGAACCATAATAGAATCTCGGGTTCAAACGAAGAATACTGCAGAAAGTTCTTAGAACATACTCTGCTTTATTCGTAAAACTGTCTGCCGTCTTTATCAAGATATTGATATTGGGAAAACTATCCATTGTTTTTACCGAGCCTCTATATTTTTACACAATTTAAAAGCTTTCCGAAAAAAATCAAGGAATTTATATATTTTTTTATATCCCTTTCTCTCGCAAGGCATTATCGATTGAGCTGATGAAGGTGGTTTGAAAACACTTTTAAAAAGTATCCATAACTATCACTATATATATGAGATATAAAATAATACAGTATTAGTTATTTTCATTTTTATAGGCGTCTAAAAGCTCTGTGACAGCCTGTGTAGCCGTTTTTTCTCCCGAATAGAGTGCTTTTTCAATAATCGGAATCATTGCTTTCATTTTCGGATTATGATAGAAAGAATTCAGCAAAAATTCTTCAACCATATAATGAACCCATTCCAAGAGTTGTTGTTTGCGTCGCTTTGCAAAATATTCATTTTTCTGCGTTTGCTCTTTAAACAAGAGAATATTGCTCCAGATTTCATCAATCCCAACATTCTTTATTGCCGAGCATGCCAGGGCATTTGTATGCCAACCGGGGGTTGCCGGAGTAAGGTAATGCAGCACCTGATTAAACTCGGCTTCTGCAAGTTTCGCCTTTTGAACATTATCGCCATCCGCTTTATTGATTACAATCATATCAGCCATTTCGATTATCCCTTTTTTAATGCCCTGAAGTTCATCACCGGCTCCGGAAATCTGGACTACTAAGAAAAAATCTACCATGGAACGGACAGTTATCTCACTCTGACCAACTCCGACTGTTTCGATAATAATTACATCAAAACCGGCTGCTTCGCATAACAGAATACTTTCCCTCGTTTTTCTTGTTACACCGCCAAGAGCTCCCCCTGAAGGTGAAGGACGGATAAAGCAATTCTGTTCTCTGGAAAGCATTTCCATCCGTGTTTTGTCACCGAGAATACTTCCTTTACTTAAAGAACTGCTGGGGTCTATTGCCAGAACTGCAACTTTATGTCCCTTCTTGATCAGATTTAATCCTAAAGTCTCAATTAGGGTGCTTTTGCCTGCCCCCGGAACTCCTGTAACTCCAATTCTGATGGAATTGCCACTGTGAGGAAGTATCTTCTTTATCAACTCCTGAGCATTCATAATATGCTTCTCAGAGTTGCTCTCCACGAGGGTTATGGCTCGAGCGAGAATAATTCTATCCTGCTCAATAATTCCCTGATAGTATTCCTCTGTCGTTAACTCATTTCTCTTTATAACTTGCTTGGTTTTAATTATAGCATGCTCTGATGGTAATCCGTCATGATTGGACTTTACTCCCGGCATCACTTTTGTTGTGAATTCTTTACCCCCATTCTTGGGAACCCATTCCGGTCGCTTATCTTTCATTTTCTGTACCTCTTGCTATTCGATGTTGAAAGCTTTGCTGTACATCTCTAAACTGACAAGGTTTTTTTCTATCTCTTCATAAATATAAGAATATCTTCAATGCAGTTTGCCACCCCTAAAGCCC
>JAFGVF010000083.1 GCA_016938155.1 Candidatus Cloacimonadota bacterium | reverse complement strand
GTGAATATCCCGTTGTGGAAACGGAATCTCAATCCCGTTCTCTTTAAACGCATCCCATATACCTAAGAGAACTTTTGATCTGATATTGATAATTCCCTTTTGGGGGTCTTTAATCCAGAACTGCAGCTCAAAATTAACCGAACTGTCTCCAAACCCAATCAAGAATGCTTCCGGCATCGGTTGAGTTAACACCCGTTCAAACTTCAAAGGAATGCTTTCCATAATTTTCTTAACTTGATGTATGTCTGAGTTATAAGATACCCCCACATCAGCATCAACCCTAATCAGCTTGTTGCTATGGGACCAGTTGACAACAGATTTGGAAATTAGCTCCTCATTTGGGATAAGGATCTCTTTCCCTTGTAAAGTTACTATTGAAGTATAGCGGGTACTCATTTCCTTTACTGAACCATAATTGTTTTCTGTCTCAATAACATCACCCGGTTTGATGGAGTCATCGAGAAGCAGGATAAATCCACTCAGAAGATTCGATACAATCTTTTGAAGACCAATACCAATACCGAGTCCAACTCCTCCCGTGAATAAAGATAAGGTTTTCAAGCTTATTCCAAGGCTGCTCATTAGAACAAAAAGGATGAATGAATAAAGCAGAAATGTGGTAATCTTACTCAACAAAACCTGCATGGTCGGACGCAGAGATTTGCTGTTATAAAACCTCTGGGTTATGATGGAAATCACTTTATTCATTACCCAGAAAAGGAAGATTGCTGCAACGAATGTCTTGAAAACCGAATAGAGGGCGATATTCACCTGACCGAAGTGGAGAGTTATCTTTTCAAGCATCACTCTTGTCTGTGTCCAAATCCCCATGATACTAAGGATTGCAACAACCCAGAACCAGATTTGGATAACTTTCTTTACGAAAAGGTTATCAATGATGATGGTAGTTAACTTAATGACAAGCCAGATTGTGTAGAGGTTCAAGACAATTCTGACAAAATGAGCAGGGAAATTTGCCAGGAGCAGAATCTGGGAAGAAATCTTTAGCAATAAAACGAGGATTAACGGATTGATAAATCTTCGCGTATGCTGGAGGAATGAGATAGTTCTATGATGGTCTTCAGGAACTTTTATCTTCTTCAGCTGAGCATATATCAGTCTTGATAGAGGAAAAGCCAATACGAAACAACCGATTACAACAGTTAATTGAATAAGGATGTTCCAGCCTGTGAAGTTCTTCAGAAATATATCGATGAACTCCGTGAAATACTCCCGCATGATTGCTTCAATTTCTTTTAAATCAGTCATTATCTCATTACACCTCTGTAGAGTTTCTCAATATCCGCTAATGTTATCGGGCATGGATTGAGTGCCATATTCCTGCTTGCCAGAACCTCGGGAGCCTTTTCCCTGATAAACTCCTCGGTTATCTTTAATCTGGGACTTGATAGGGATTGTCTGTTTAGCCAGAGATAAAAATCCTGTCTTGAGAATCCGAGATTATCAAAAATCTCCTCGATTTCATTCTCGATGTAATAATGATACAAATCCATTATCGGCTTTAAAAAGATACCGTTTGCCAATCCGTGAGATATGCCGAATTCAGTTGTGACCGGATACCCGATTGAGTGTTGAAGAGTTGTGCTTGTATGGGCTATCACAATTCCTCCCCATAAAGAGGCTTGCATTAAAAGAGCCCGAGCTTCAAGATTAGTGGGATCCATCACGGCTGTATCCAGATTTTCAACGATATAATCAACACCTCTATATATTAACGGCATTAACAACGAATTCCGTCTCACAGAATAGACTCCCTCCAGGAGATGACTCAGGGCATCGATTCCCGTATCTCTTGTTACTAGCGGATTAAGAGTTATGGTATATTTCGGGTCGCAGAATGAATACTTAGGAAAAATCAGGGGCGATCCGAAACCGGCTTTTGTATTTGTTTTATCATTGGTAATCACACTGTAGTGTGTCGCCTCTGTACCTGTTCCGCTCGTAGTGGGAACTGCAACTAAAGGTATAGCTTTATCATAGAGTGATGGATTAAAGATGTCGGAAGCAGATATATTGTTTGCTGCAAGGATTGCAATTGCTTTTGCAGCATCAATAGGACTCCCTCCACCGATGGCGATAATAAAATCACATTTCTCCTTCTTAAAGATATCGCTACCTTTCTCAACTGTGGATAGAGTCGGGTTTTCAGTTACTTCATTAAAGACAACATATTCGGTATTGACTTCAGAAATAGCGTTTAATACATCTTCAAGTGCTCCACATTTAACTGCTGAATGCCTGCCGGTAACAATAAAAGCTTTAGAACCAAGATTATGGAATAATGTCTTGTTTTTAAGGATTGCATCGAAACCGAAGAGGACATGTGTAGGCATAAAAAAGTTATCCATGAAATGACTCCTTTTCTCTGATAATTATAGGTGAATATTAATAGAGGGAAACGAAATTATGTCAATTACTATTTATTTCAGTTCAGAATGTTGTATGATTATAGAGAAACAAGCTCGGTTGCCCGAGCTTGTTTCAGAAGTGTTTTTTATACTATTTCTCGTTCTTGAATTGCTCTTTGCTGAAAGATAATCTGGAAAGTAAATCTGCAGAACTTTCATAGATAGTGTAGGTGTAATCATCTTTCTTCAAGAGCACTTTATTATCAGTATCTTTCACCATTGTTACTGTATGTTGAGTACCATCCTTAAGATAGATTGTAGCTACTACCTCAGGTTTCTCAAAAAGCTTACTGAGTGAGTCCCATTGGTTGTCACGGAAGGACTGAGTTCTGAACGCCTTGGAAAATCCGAAGAATTTGCGTAACTGCGGATTTGTCCTTAAGACAACGAATTCCTCGTCTTTATCTTTATAAGTCCAGACTGCTTCCTTCTCCCCGGGTGTCCGTATCATCTCATAATCATCTGAGCCATGCTGAATATGAACCTTGTCTATCATCTCATCATCGATCTCAAGAAACACATTGTTTCTCCATTGTCTTAGATCAGGTTTACATATTCTATAAGCATTCGTTCTGAGCTGGTATATTTTATTGTCACCAACTTTGCGGATATAGCTGTATTCCCAGTTTGAACCTTCTCCCACTATATGGTCGGCAATTGTTTGACCTGATTTATCCGCCAAATTAATTCTGTATCCCTGCCCATCAGCGACAGAGTATTTCTCTTGAGAAGTTTCATTCTCCGACATGGGATTTATCGGTACTCTGGCAAAGACTACTTCTTTGAAGAATTGCTGGATTTGTGAAGGTTTCACATCAGCTTTCACGGGGTAGTTAATCATCCAGTTACCATTATCCTTAATAATGATGAGAGTATCCTCTTCTGTAGATAACTTAATTGTTTCTACTTTCAAAGAGTCAATCCCGAAGATACTGAAATCAGTTTCGATATGCTCTTTCTTCTTCGCCAGAAAAAAGATAATTACAAGAACAATTAGTCCGGCTAAAAGCATTAAGTTTTTCTTATTCATACAATCTCCTTATTTTCTCGCTTTTCCTCTTTCTAATGAGAGTATATATGAATCCAAAAACAATCATGAGTAAACTCGGAAGCACAATATTCAAGGACTTTGTAATCAGCTTTGTTCTCTTCTCAACCGAATCCAGGTCTGTTGCATCTACGCCTCTTTTTAAAAGCCATTGCCTTACATCGAGCTTGCTTATGGTAAATGATCTGGACCTGATTTCCAACGAAGATGTATCTCCGATAAGATAATCAGTAGCATTGAGAACAAAGTTCATGTTGTTTGGTTGTTTCCCGGCACCTTTATCATTGATAAAATCGCTATCTGTAACAACAATTATTTTACTGCCGGTTGATTCAGGCTTAAAGTCAGGTCTTGATGCCTCCTGCCGATATGCAAAATAGCTCTTGAAAGACCCTTCATATAATCCGGAGAGGATTTTAAACGGTTCTTTCAACATATTATTGAAACTGTTGTTCTGGAATGTCCTGAAAGAAATTCCATAAAGAGGACCTTTCAAAGAACCTGAGCGATTGGATGAAGTAAACAATGGAGTGAAGTTAACTGTAGAAGTTGAATCCATTTCAATGTTTAAATCTGAAGCTCCGAGAAGAACAAGATTCTCAAGTTTCGTCACAATCAGGTTCTCTTTGTTCATTGTATTTACTACGGGAATAAGGGGATAGCGTACAGGTATCTGAGTAATAAACGGACCCTGTCTCTGGCTAACACTGATCTGTCCGCAATTCTCATCTACAACCAGAGTTGGGGCAATATCAATCTTCCAGCTACTGAGAAGGTCAAAGATATTGCTGTGAATTTCATCAGCCTCGCCTTTCTGCACATCCATGGTCACTCTATCCTGGAAGATAAGCAGGTTTCCACCCTGCATTACAAATTGGTCTATATTGTATAACTGCTCTGTGGCAAGTGAATCCTTCACTCCTCCCAAAACAAGTGTTTTTACACCTGCTTCTATCGGAGTTGTAAGGTCAGTTGAAATCATATCATAATTCTTGCCCAGAATATACTTAATTGATTGATAATCAATCTCGTCATCATCAGGATTGGTAAACAAAGCAACCTTATCCATTTCAGCACGAGACAATCTTTTTATGATACCTGTAATATCGTTTTCCAATCCATCTTTAACCTGGATAAGAGGAATACTCTCGCCATTACCCTGATATTCGATGTACATTCCCATGAAAACTTCCCGCACTTCCATTTTATCATTCTCCAGCATCTGAATCTGAGCCGGTTGAATTTTATTGCGGATAGCTTCTTCTTTGAGGACATCTTCATCATTAGGATTGATAAAGTCATACTTCAAGTGCCCTTTGGAATATGTTTGATAATCCGAAAGAATATCTCTTACATATCTACCTAAATCTGCATATTGATTAGGAAGGTTCTTGGAAAAATAAGCCTTGATAATCAGGTTATCTTCTAAGTTACCGACAATTTTCTTACTTGAATCGGACAGAGTGAATTTCTTCTCTTTTGAGAAGTCGAATCTATGAAACAAGTTCAAGGAAATCAAGTTCAGAACAACAAGGATACCTGCAATAACGGCAAAATTTATCAGTGTATTTCGTTTATTCATTGTTTCCTCCTAATTCCATTTCCTTGATTCTAAGGAGATGGTAGCTCCCTTCAGAAACAGGATTATCATAGAACCGAAGTAAATTATATCACGGGTATCGACGACCCCTCTCTGGAGGTTGCTGAAGTGATAATTAAAGCTCAGGTACTGGAAGAATTCTGCCAGTGGTCCCGGGAATATCACCAAAATCACCTCGATGATAAAGAAAAAGAAAACGAGTACAAAGCTGATAATAAAAGCCACGATTTGATTACTATGCAAGGAAGAACCGAATACTCCGATTGCACAATAAGTAGCAGATACCAGCAATAAACCGATATACCCCCAGAAGATGGAACCGTAATCAATATTCTCGCCGAATCTCACAATCGTGATTAAGTGAATTACTGTGAAAAGCAGGGTTACTCCCATCAGAATCAGGGCAGCAAGAAACTTCCCGAGTACAATCTGACTGTCTTGTATCGGCAGCGTTGTCAGAATCTCAATAGTTCCTGTATTTTTTTCTTTTGCTATCATTCCCATCGTAATGGCGGGAATAAAGAAAAGAAACAGTATCGGTAAAGTTGAAAAAAGACTTCGCATCTCTGCCTGACCGATTACAAAGACGGTAGAATTGAAATACCATCCCGTTATCAGCAGAAAGATAACTAAAACTATATAAGTAGCAGGCGAAACCAAATAACTGTTCAGCTCTTTTTTTAAGATAGATTTGATATTATTCATTTGTTTCCTCTCCGCCGGTTGCCGTATCTTCAGGTTTACTCTTAGGCATGTATTCTGTCTGGTCAACAGCCTTTGCCATTGTCTTCGATTCCATTGTCAGTTCATGGAATATCTTCTCAAGTGAGCGTTCTTGCTTCTGCATACTTAGCACAAGCCATCCCTTCTCTGTAATGAAGCGGGATATCTTCTCTCTTAAGTCTGTTTTGTTACTGTACTCCAGGACAACTTCCCACACATCCTCTTTCACTTTTCCCTCATGGAAAATGCTCAGAGTGGGGTCAAGCATACGGAAATCATAGAAATGAGGGTCTCGAGCCAACAACTCAAGATCAAGCACAGTCTTCCCTGCAAGCTGAGACTGAAGCACTTCCTTACGATCATCGGCGATTATTTTACCTTTGTTTATGATGATGATTCGGTCGCAGACAGCTTGAACTTCCTGCATAATATGACTGGAAAGAATAACTGTCTTCTTTTCTCCAAGTCGTCTGATAACATCACGAATCTCGAGAATCTGATTCGGATCAAGACCCGTGGTCGGTTCATCCATTATAATAACCATCGGATCATGAAGAATTGCTTGTGCAAGTCCGACTCTCTGGCGATAACCTTTTGAGAGGGTACCGATTTTTTTGTTGATAACTTCTTTGATTCCGCATTCCTCAATTACTTGGGGAAGACGAGTGTTAAATACCTTATCACTCAGATTACGGATATCGGCAACGAAGCGAAGATAATCATAAACTGTCATATCTTCATAAAGAGGATTATGCTCGGGCAGATAACCAATCCACTGTCTTATCTGGAGTGAATCGGTCGCCATATCCTTTCCGTTGATATTTATCGACCCTGAAGTCGGGGTCAAATAATCGGTCAGCATCTTCAGCGTTGTCGATTTCCCGGCTCCGTTCGGTCCGAGGAATCCTACGATTTCTCCTTCCTGTACTGTGAAACTGATGTGATCAACTGCACGAAGTGTACCGTAGTCTTTTACTACATTACTGACTTCAATCATCAGTTATCTCCTTTTTTGTTTTTTTATCGTAAGACAACTCTCCTGAGTTGTCAGGTTCATCCTATCTCTTAGCACAATTGAGGACAATTGCGTTACTGCTTTTATTAGAACTCAAATTCTTCCGATTTAGGGGCTAACTCAGCAGGTTCGGTCAAGGCTATTACATCGTTTTCACTCAAACCGTTGATTACCTCTACCTGTTGGAAATCATTTATCCCGGTTTTAATGGGAACTGCCTTTTCAGCTTTACCGTCTTTCATGAGATAAACTACATCCTGTCCCTTTTCATCAGTGAATATTGACCTTATCGGAATGATCAGAATATCCTCTCTGGATTCACCTTTGATACTTACATTAGCTGACATTCCCGGTTTCAGTTTCTTTATATTCCCCTCTAAGTATATCTCAATTGGGAAAACCTTAGATCCGTTGTTATTTGTGGCTGATGCAGCGATTTTGCTTACTTTTCCCGAATACTTGTCGTAAGGAAAAGCATCAATTGAAACCTGGGCAACCTGATTCATGCTATATTTGGAAATATCAACCTCATTCACTTCAGAATTTACAACCATTCGATTCAAATCTGCAAGCAACATAATGACAGTACCCTCGCCAAAACCTGAATTACTGGAAGTCACCATTTCACCCTCTTCCACAAGTCGTGATATGACAGTTCCGGCTGAAGTTGCATAAAGCTTGGAAACTGAGTCTTTTGTATCTATATCCTTCACAAGATTATATTGCCCGAGAGCTTGCGTATGGTTTATTTTGGCAGATTCAAACTCATCTGAGGCATTACTTAGTTCCGTCATTGAGATATAATTGTTATTGTAAAGCTGGGTATAATCGTTAAATTCTTTCTCGGCTTTTGCAAGGCGAATCTCAGCAAGTCGCAGGCTGCTTCTTGTTCGGGAGATTGACTCTGCCTGATTATAATCCGGCTCGATGTCAGCAATTACATCTCCGATATTCACAAACTGGTTCTCATCAACATAGAACTTCATAATCTTACCGGATATCTGAGATTTAATCTTAATCGTGCTGACCGGTTGAACCTCGCCTGTGATATCCAACTTAGTTTCGATAGCACCTTTTTTAACGGTATAGGTCGGTATCTCGGTGAGTTCTCCACCCTTTCCTTTTTTTCCACCCATATTACACGCTGTAAGTAACAGTGTTGCACATAGAATAAATATTATCTTTTTCATAATTCCCTCTTTATATACTTACCAGCGGTTCATTATTGGTGCTGATAGGAGTTGATTCAGTTTTTCCTGACTTCTCAGGATGCTGTAATAGTTCTGATTTAGTGATATTCTTGCCTGCAAATTAGAGATTCTGGCTCGCTCCAACTCTATTAAGTCTATCAGACCAAGGGTATATTTCTCATTGGCTACTGCAAGATTCTCAGCACTTTGGGATGCCTTTCTCTCGTACAAACTCTTTGTCTTGTGCAGATAACCTAACTCTCTGATATACTTGTTGTATTGATTGTAAAACTCGTCGATATTATCCTGCAGGTCGATTTCTGCATTTTTCAGGCTGTTCTTATAGCGTCTGTAGTCTTCTCCATGGGTAAAGATATTCCAAAGAGAATATGAAGCATTCAATTGTACCGAATAGCTTTCATCATAATTCTTGAATTCAAGCACTTCATCATTAACGGAACCCTGTCCGTAAGACGCAGTAACGGTTATTGTCGGTAGGAAGTTCAGCTTACTCTGCCATTCATTAATCTTCATCTTCTTGAGGTCCAGATAATCAATTTTGAAGTTGAAAGGGTTGTCATTGTTATCCGGTTTCAACTCTTTCGGTGCAGGTAGATTCTCGGGTGGAGTTATCGGGATATTAACATCTGTGAACTCACTCCCGTTATCATCAAGTTTCAGCATGGAGAAAAGGTCTGCCCTCAAATTAATGAGTGTATTGGTTAGATTGTCTATCTGTATCTGACTGTCAATTTTATCAATCTCTGTCTGATTCAAATCAAGAGCTGTTTTTCTACCCTGGTTGACCTGTAGCGAAATCTCGTTATACATTCTTTCCTGAAGAGCTAAATTCTCCTGTTGAATCTCCAATTCCTTCTGGGTTTGCAAAATGTTTAGATAAGCTTCCAAAATGGAGTAAACAAGGTTCTTTTTTGCTGAATCAAAGGATATCTCGGCAATGCTTCGGTCAATTTCACTACCGCGAAACTGGAAATAGTCTCCCTCATTCAAAGCAATAGTTTTGCTGACGCTTAAACTACCGGATTCACTATCACCGTCTTTGCTCTCGGTTTTTCTGTACGACACCCCCGCTTCCGGCAGGAAATTCAACCAACTGGAATTATGTGAGGAGTTGGCATTATCCATATTCAGCTCACTCTTTCTTATTGAAGAGGCATTTCCCATACCCTCTTCAATCAACTGCTCAAGTGTATAACCCTCTGCGAATAGACCAATTGCAAGAGTGGCTATCAACAGCAAAACGGTGAATCTTTTCATGTAATCTCCATAAATGTCTTAATTTTTAGCTATTTGCATCAAAAAATGTGCTAAAAATCAGGTGTCAACAAAAAACTTTATCTCATTTTCTAAAAGAGCTTACTTTCTCTTTCTAATGAAGTTCATTGTCAAAGTTACATAGTTTTTTCAATCTTTATCATCGCAACAAAATATCCCTCTTTTTCTTGAAGCACGACACTCCGGGTCGTGATTATCTTCGACCGGAACAGTCGCGTACCGTAAGCATCTTGCTTGCGTCGCCCCTATAACGCAATTGCCCTCAATTGCGTCTTCCCCCGTAATGCAATTGCCCTCAATTGCGTCTTCCCCCGTAATGCGAGTGTCCCCACTTGCATCGTACCGTAAGCATCTTGATTGCGTTTCCTAGGGAAGCCGAACTCCGATTCGGCTTATCGAACACAGTTCGATGCATCTTAGCGACCTAACGGGGCGCTGTGGCAAATCGGAGTTTGCCACCCCTGAAAGCGTACCGTAAGCATCTTGCTTGCGTCTTGATATTCCCTTCTATGGAGGGGTGGCACTGGAAGTGACGGGGTGGTTGCATCGTTTCAATTCGCATAGCCCCGAACTCACTCCGTTCGTATTGGTGCGAGCTGCATTTTGCATCTTGCATTTTTTGCATTTCTATTAATTGTTAATTATTAATTGTTAATTGCACCGCAGGTGCCAGCATCCTGCTTGCGTCTTGCATTTTTTGCATTTCTATTAATTTTTAATTGTTAATTATTAATTCCGCAAAGCGGTCTCACCTCTTCTTCCTTACGATTTCCCACTTTTACATTTATTTTCAAAATCATGAATTTTGAAATGCTCTAACTTGTTGTGTTATTGTACTTTCAATGCTCCATCACAATAGCGGAGATAGTTGCCTAAAATACTTTTCCACATTTTGTGGATAACTTTACTAATGAAACGAGAGTTAAACGGGCATCAAACGAGAAATGATAGGGAGTCAAACCCAAATTGTGATAGAGCAATGAAAGTCCACTAACGACCTTAAGACAGTTACCTTCGCAGATATAGCTCTGCTGGGGATAAGCATCCAAACCGTCAAAGAAGCAATCGCCTACAGCTTTCTGCCGAAAGTCAATAAATATGACGACCTTACGCATACATATAATGGTGCGTAATAGCTAACAGCTGGCACCGAAGGTGCAATGCTGAAGGCAAGAATAGCAAGCTCAGCTTGCTCTGCAACTCAGGAGAGTCGCAGTACAAAGCCGCAAGTAAGATGCTTACGGTACGAAATGCAACTCTGAGCTCGCACCAATACGAGCCTGCGAGTTCGGGGCAATGCGGAATGATTGTCGCTTAACTGCATCGAGCTATGCTCGATAAGCCGAATCGGTGTTCGGCTTCCCTAGGAAACGCAAGCAAGATGCTTACGGTACGATGCAAGTGAGGACACTCGCATTACGGGGGAAGACGCAATTGAGGGCAATTGCTTTACAGGGGAGACGCAAGCAAGATGCTTACGGTACGATGCAAGTGAGGACACTCGCATTACGAAAAGTCGCAAGCAGGATGCTTACGGTACGCGACCCGGAGAGTCGTGCTACATGGGAGGTTTATCTGTCTTTTATCTTAATATTTCTCAATAATCTGGTAAGGGTATCACGAAGATTCATGCCCACAGATTTCAAGGATTTGGATTTGGCTTCAACCACAAATGCCAGAGGAATCAGAGTTGTCCAGCGGAGAACACCTCCAATGCCGAAGATAACCTGTTCCGGCTCCAAAAAGAGTCCGCCAATTGTAATTGACTTTGGAAACAGAATACCTGTCAGCAGGGTTGTGAACATCATCCCGAACCCGCTGAAGGCACCATAGATACCGGAATAAACCTGTTCATGATTCTTGGGAGCAATAGAAAGGACAAAGTTCGTAGAGACGATTCCGGCACCCGCCCACATAAACCCCGAGATAAGAGCTTCAACCCAGATAACGGCATGATGATCTGCCGTCATAAACAGCCAAAGCAGAGGATTAATTCCGCTAATGATGATACAGATTTTCATCGCTGTTTTATTACCGTTGAAGTCGATGAATCTTCCCCAGAATTTGAATGACATCAATGAGGCAAAGACATGAATTGAGCCGTAAATCTGCATATCGAATAGGGTCATGTTAAGCTTCTGCAACATAAACGGACCCCAGAAAGCTGAACCGATTCCGATGGATAGCATCCACCAGACACCGTAAAGAAGCAGTTTGCGGAAGTTCTTATCTTTAAACGGTTTCAGATATATCTGGCGAAGTGATTCCGTACGAATGATTGCCGGTTTCTCCGGTTGCTTTGAGAGAATAAACAGTCCGAGGAGCGATAAGGCTGTCGCAACTACAAATACCCAACTGATGAATAGACCTTGCTTTTCCGGCTGAAACAGATGCCTGAGTCCGGTTGCATTCATGAAGAGCAACTGGAGTCCCTTCAGTTCAATGTCAAATAATCCGACCGTAAAACTCACTATATATCCAGCGAGAAGACCTGCGATAAGGAGGTACTGATTTCTCTTGGCAAAGAATCTGCCCCGGAAGTTCAAAGGAACTATATTGCTTATCCAGGCAATCCAGATGTTACCGCCTATCGATGAGAGTGTAGCACTGAAAAACAGCAGGATCAGAACAAACCATATCCCCTGTTCCGGCAGTACGAACCTGAAACTTAAACCAAGGAAGAAGGTGAGAAATCTCCCTACAGCCGAAACTGCTATGCAAGCTCTTTTTCGGTGGCTTAACTTGTAAGTCAGAGCAATTCCGATTGGCTGGAAAACAGCTGAAATCTGCCCGATTGCACTCAATAAACTGAAGTGCATGGGAGTTGCCTGCAACATAATCAACAGTTTAGTTATAAAACTACTGCCGATTGCAGAAAGTGTCCCGTAAACCTGAGCAAATATTCCCTCAATTATTGAGATTCTCAGTGTTTTTCTTATCATAGGAGGATTAGGTGTTTTGGTCATGACTGCACTACGGGTTAATATACCTGTTTGTTGTCAAGAAGATTAGGAGTTTGGCAGACGAAAGAGTGCAACCGCTCCAGGATTAAAATTTAATTGGGGGATTCCTTACTCCGAGTCACGCGACCCAAGGCTGCTGCCCATGATTGGAGCTGTTAATATAAACCCTCAACCCTGAATCGGTTGCACTATTTAAATAACAATTTATCCCTTCATTACGATGCTTCAATTAAGAAATGGTGGGATGGCAAAGAATATGTTTTATATTGACATGCCAACTAATTCAAGAGTAGTTGCTAAATATGGGAGGAGATTATGCAGTTTAAGGATGATTTGAAATTACTTGATGATTATACAAGAACAAAAAATAAAGCAGAATTTGATAAGTTAATAGGCAGGCTCAGGGATTTGTATACATCCGACGGTATCGAGAAAGTGGAATTGATACTGAAGCAACTAACCTTTGACTTCACCTTTGAGTACAACTTCAAAAAACTGGAACCTCAATTCGAAGAAGTAGAAAGCGTAATCCTTGAGTATGGGAATCAGCTCCAGAAAATTAGATTCTTAAGCAATCAGGGGATAATAAAAACTCAACTGCATAAGCTTGATGCTGCTTTAAACTGCCATAAGAAAGCACTGGAATACTGTACCGGTCCTGAGACAAATAACTTTCTGATGGGTATTCAATCCAACATCGGAGCTATCTTCAATATGTACAGTAATTTCCGAGAGGCTTTGAAGCATTTTCTTCAGGCTTACATCTACTCACAGAAATACAATCAAAATGAGCTTAATTTCATCTATAGATTACTCACAAATATCGGGGTTACTTATCTCGCTTTGAACGATAATACTAATGCCATTTACTACTTCAATACGGCATTGGAAACTGTGCTTGATAACGATGTTTCCGTGCCTCTGTCCCTGCTCTATAACAATCTGGCATTAGCCTACATAAACAATTCGGACTTTGAAAATGCTCAAATCTGTCTCGACAAATTCAACAGCCTTCCCTTTGATAAACCAAAGCACTTTGAGATTACGCACAACAGGGTCTTGGGAGAATTCTACTTCTGTCAGGGGATGTATCGGGAAGCCCTCGATACTATGTTGAAATACATTGATGATGTGAAGTCGGAAGAGCAACGAAAAGAGCAGTTTGAATATTCATTAACCATTGCAAAATGTTATCTGAAGTTAGGTGATGCGAAGGAAGCTAAAGCGTATCTGGATAATCTTGATAAGCTTGATAATAGCTTAACCAATCTTAAACTGCTTGATCTCAAAGCTGACTATTATAAGCTAACAGGAGACTTTAAAACTGCTCTTGATTATGCTCGGAAACAGAACCTTATTCTATCGAAAAGCTATAACGAGTTACAGAACAGCTCTGTGGAAGATTTAACCAATATGCTCAGAAGTAATCAAGATAATATCGCTGTATCGGCATATCAGGAAAAACTGATGGAACTGAATTATCTGAATTACGAGCTGAATGGACAAAAAGACCTTCTATTATCCAACCTCAATACACTTAAGGAAGAGAAAGCCCTCCGTGATAAAATGATTTCAATTATTACTCATGATGTGAGAGGACCTATCGGGAATGCTTCGCAGCTGCTTAATATGCTAAGCATAATCGAAACCCCAGAAGAAAAAGAGGAGATAATTCTAAGCTTAACAGAAGCCGTTACAAATACTTACACGCTAACCGACAACCTTGTTAGCTGGGCAAGAGATGTTATTTCAGGGATAGATGAATCCCTCACCAATATCAATGTGTATCAATGCGTTGAAGAATTAAAAGAGCTTTATAAGACTCAGCTTAATAATAAATCGATACGGATTCTGAATAACCTGTCCTATAATAGCATTATTAAAGGCGAGATAATGTCGATTAATACAATCTTCAGAAATGTGATTCAGAATGCAATCAAGTATTCATTTCCTAATTCATCAATCACCATTTCAGATGAAGCAAAAGATAAACAGATATCCTTCTTCATCAAGGATTCAGGTATCGGGATGACCCCAGAAAAGGTGGACAGTTTGTTTGATTCAAGCAGTTTCTCGACTATGGGAACCGAACAGGAGAAGGGAACCGGATTGGGACTGCTTTTGGTGAAAGAATTAGTTCATAAGAATTCAGGTTCAATAGTATGTAGCAGTGAACCTGACAAAGGCACCGTCTTCGAGATAACCTTCCCCACTCCTGAGTAATAAACATCAGCTGTTTGAAATACTGAAATCCCGATTCCGTTCGCCAGGGCGAGTTTAGGAACTTGGGGCAAGGTAAACGGAGGTACTGCTTCAGCGGTACTCTTAAGGATATTGGAGGTGTTGCTTTAGCTGTACTCTTTTTAAACATGGTGAAGCTAAAGCATCACTTCCTAATTATTCTATTGCGTTGCTCCTGCGGGTCTCCTGGGGGTCACATACGGGTCTCTTGGGCAAAGGCGTAAGAGGGTCGGAAGAGAAACGGAAGTCAATCCTGCCATGTATGGAAGAGGATTATTGAATAGTCTCAAAATGAATTTAATTACAAAACTTGTAATTCCACTTGACAGTAACAGTGCTTTTTTAGCATATATTAACGATTGTTATTGTATTACTTACTACTATTTCTGAAGGATGCTTAAAAGATGATAGAATTATCACAAGAGATTATTACTCAAT